>JAOUJM010000233.1 GCA_029883265.1 Gammaproteobacteria bacterium | reverse complement strand
GCGCCTTTGAAGTAATGATCAAAAATTGTTTCAACTGGGTATGAGATATAATCAAACTTAAGCTTTTTATGGAGTAAAGCCAAGTAATCAGGTATCAACCATGGCTTTGCTACCTGTCACTTATAATTCAAAGCGATAGTAAAAATCAAACAAAAAACCATACAAGGCAAAATATGCTAACCGCTCACTAGTTCATGATACAAAATTTCAGTCTAGGATTAGTGTTGATGACTGGTTGTATCGTGGTCTTATCTGTTACTATATAGACATATCTCTCAACAAGCTAAGTGACGGTTTCATGAAGCTAGTTTCATATTTTCCAGTTGCCCTCTTTCTGTTGGCCTTGTCCGCTGAAGCCGCGGATAACAATTACCCCGCATCGCGATATGCCGTGGGTTTTGCCGGCGGATCAATTGTTGGCACTGGCCTGTCCCTGCGCCGATATTCACATTCTTCTTATGTGCAATCGTCATTATTTGTTCGTGTGAATCGACAAGATGGCCTCGCGAACCTGCTAGCCGGTTTGTCCTATGGTCGAATGATTAGCGAATTTAGTGTGAATCGAGCACTGCCACCAACCGCTGTAGTCTTTCTCACCGGAATTAGTGGTAGTTATAGCGGTCGACAACGCGCATCTGATGCACCCACACCGGAATCAAATTCTGAAAATATTGTTAGCACAGGTGCTGGTATCGCTTTGGAAATCGGTAATGTTTTTACCCCGGGATTATTGTTTTCCATTGGCACGACCTACTCTTTAGAAATGCAGCAACTCGCTAGCCAATGGCAGTGGGATCTTGGGCCGCAAATGAATTTTTCTATGCTTTTTAATTGGTAAGTCGCATGAATCTACAGTCAACAAAAACGCGCAATCTTCACTTTTTATGCACATGTGTGTTTGTGTATTTATTATTTTGCCCGTTGGTAGTGTTGGCGGAAACGGACAATCGATCAGCTTTGACTCATGGCTTGGGCGTGAGCGCTGGGTACATCCTTGGTAGTGGCTTGACTTATGCGCATTATTTGGGCCCCCATATTTTGCAGACGTCATTCAGTGGGGCCAAAGATAGAGAAAACAGTGATTTCAAACTGACACTCAGTTATGGACGTTATTTGCATCAAGTGCAACAACCTCGCTCCTTAGTGCCATTGGCCTTGAAACTATTTGTGGGCACTGAGGTGCGTTATCAAAAAGGATATATTAGTGGTGATGTGATTTATGAGGATTTGAATAGACAGGGACAAGAATATTTTTCCCATAGTGGTGTAGGTCTGGCACTGGATATTGGGAATCCTGGTAAAGCGGGTTTAATTGTTTCACTGGCCCTGAGTTATGCGCTTTCAATTGAACAGGCCGGTCAGCAACAGGAATGGGAAATTGGTCCATTACCGGGCTTTAGTCTACTTTATAGTTGGTAAGAAACTCATGTTGATTAAGCAATCGAAAAAATATTTTTCTTATCTCGTAGGATCGTGGTTGCTGTTTAGTTGTGCTTGGCTAAACGCTGCAAGTTTGCCTCATCCGCAACCATCGCAGGCCGTTGGTTTCAGTGCGGGATGGATTAGCGGAAGTGGTATTACTTATCGCCGTTATCTGGGAAATAATTTTATCCAAGGAACTTTTTTTGGCATGTTTGGCGATAGTGGCAGCAATATGTATGTTAACGGTGCCCTGTCCGCCGGTCGTTATTTACATCGGCGTAAGGCCTGGGGTCTATTGCCGCCGCATGGCATTCATGTGCTATTGGGTGCCGATTACGCTGTGCAGCGAGAGAACTCACAAGACCCTTTTGCTTCTGATTACGAAAAAAGTTTTTATGGTGCTGGTATCGGATTGGATTTTGGCAATCCCGGTGAAAAAGGTCTTAACTTGTGGTTATCCATTCTCTATGTCGCAAGCTACGAGGGTATCGGTTCAGCCGCTTTTGAAAGTTTTGGCATGCGCCCCGCGAGTGGAATATTCTACGCGTGGTAAGTTTGTATGCCTGGGGCTTTTCTTAGTTTTTATTAGGCTCGTCAACGATGGTGGTAAAAGAAATGCCGCTTCGACCAGTTTAATTTATTTTCTGCGTAAGAAAAAGTTGTCAATGTTCTAATTCTTTCTTCCTTGTTGTTTCCTTGTTCTTTTAAAAAATTTTATTGCTTTGTTTGAAATAAGTAACCGTATCTGCTCAATTGTATGATGTCGTGGTGGTGTCGCAATTGGGTCATTGTATTTGCTCGCAAGGACAGAGCCGCTTATTTTTATTGACGCATTTTTGCGACAAACAAACTTCCAGCATATTAGGCACATCATCTCGGTTTTATATTCGAAGTGAATACTTGCTTGTTCTTGTGATTTATAAAAATCGATCAAAGCGAAAATGTTTTAAGCCAAGAGAATATACAGAACTCGTTCTAGTATTCGTATTTAATGACTGGCGCCTTTTAGTTTTTTCTTGTTTAATGCATTGAATGCGAAAAAGGAATTTTAAAAATGAAATGTATAAAAAAACTACTAACTAGTGTAGTGCTTGGTTTTTTGATTATCGGCTGTACAACAAGTACAGACGAGGCACCCTCATTGAAGGATAAAAATGTCGCGAAGAATGAAACGCCAAAGCTGTGGAAACTGCCCAGCGAAAATTTTATTCCTGCAAAAATGTCTATGCACTTGGTTTATCCTCAGCCGGATAAAGTCACGGGCGCCAATGCTCGACATAAATTTGCATATCCAAATCTACTCTATCAAATTCCTATGGGTGTGCAAGGTGGTGCTTGGCCGTTTCACTATGAATTAATCAATGGCCCATCGGGTGCAACCATTGGTGAAACCCATGAGGAGGAAAACTACGGTGTCGTAAGTTGGCTGGCACCCTCAAGTGGAACCTATCAATTTGAAGTTCGTATCACGGATCAGGAGGATCATACGGTCACTGCATTGTGGCAAGTCGAGGTCAACGCCGACCAATTTGTTTTTGTTCAAGACGGTTATACGGGTGAGAAACAAGGGAGCTTGTCTCAGCCTTTGGAAGATTTGGCGGATTGGTATAAAGGGGATCGCAGTGATGATAGTTATGTTGACAAAATTATTGTTCTGCGAGCTGGGAACTATGAGTTAATTGGTGGCGATGCGACCAACGGTAATGTGCGCCTCGATACCGGTAGCAAAACCGCTAGTTTTATTGCCTATCCAAATGAAATTCCTGTGGTTGATTGTAGTCGTGCAAAAATATTGACAGACGACGTAACCCACGATTTATTTGTTGCTGGCATACGCTGGGAGAACGGGCGTCAAGATGTTAATAACGCACATTTCTTTTGGGCGATTGGTGATGTAAGTCGCTCAACCTGGTGGCGTAACCATTTTCATAATTTAGGCCCAGGTCTGGTTGGCAACGATAATACAACTGCTGTTTTTATAAGCTCCACAGGCGTGTTGAAAGAAAATATTTTATACAAAGAAAATCGTCACACCCAAATAAACAACTTTGGTTATAACGGCGGATATTTCGAGGCCTATGTCAGTAATTACGTCTTGATTGAACAGAATATTGCAAGTGATAGCAATGTCGCATATGGTTTTTTTCCCAAAGGTACACGCTCATATGTTAGCGTTCGGGCGAATCAAGCCTATAACAATGTCCGCGGTACACAAATTACAATTGGTAACGGCGGTGAAGCCAAAGGTTTGACTCACGATCATGAGATTTGTTGGAATGTTATTAAGGCGCCTAATGATAATGTGTTGTTATTTTCCGGAAGCGCTCAATATTCTGGTCAAAGTTATAATAATCACATTTATAGAAACACGATTGTCGGTGATACGGCATGGGTGCGCTTTCCTGGTAAAGAAAACTATCAGGTGGACGGAAATATTGTGATTACCAATGATATGAACGTCACAGGGTCGCGCTGGAATCAGGCGGTCATGGATAGTGCTTATGTATCCAATCTACTTTCAGATACTGCAGAAAAAATAATTGATCAAAATTTAAATTTAATCGGTGAATATCGCACTCAATATTTGGGTTCTCACGGTCATGAAATTTCGTTTGATTAATTATCCTAACAAAAAAGACAGAGTAGAAGATGACCTGAAGTAGGTGACTAGCAAAATTTGCTGGGTTGTAGCATGAGCGAGTCACTTTGTTGGCATATACTTCCGCAATAAACAAATTGCTCAATTCGACAATACAATGTCAGTCTTGGCATTGTATATAATTTTCGTTATTGAGTGGGTGAGTGTTTGAATTGGTTTAAGAAGCCAGCTCTCTGCAAAATAGACGTCATAAAATTATAAAAAAAGGCGGTCGGTTTTAATACAAAGACCCGTTCTAAATTCAAGTGTTGGGCGAGTTAAAAATTGCTGCTATGAGGGGTAGGCGGCTGATTTTTGTAACCATTTGTATCTATAGGGTATATTTTCAAACAATCAGGCATAGGTGGCTATCTTCATGAATTTTAAGTGCAATTAGAAACATCAATAAAAACAAATGCTTACTGGTTTATTTGGACTAAAACCCTATAAAAATAAGTATTGCTTAATTTCTATACGCTAAGCTGTTGATCGTGGTTTGGGGACAACAGTTTGGGCATTATCAATCTTTCATAAGGAACTGCATTCGCTAAGATTTCTGTGTTATATTGCCACATTCGGTTTTGTTGATACGGGTTTTAAGGGATTTTTGTCGTATACCTCCCCTGATCGGTGCCTTGGGATTTAAAAGTGAGTAGCTAGCCGTATGGTTTCTCTGAAATATTCAATTAAAGTCTTGTTTCCAGTATTACTACTCGCTGGTGTTGTGGGTTGCTCATGTAGCAAACGCCCCGATCCCAGTGAATTATTTGAACCCGGTATTTACTTATTAGATACAGCGACAGCCGAGGGACAGAGTGGTAAAACCAGCGTATTGAATTTTAAAATATTGTTAGTCCCAGCACGTGATGCTGAAGTGACTGTGAGTTATACTCATGACACGGTTAATCCCGAATTGATCAGTGTTGTTTATCCGGATGAGACCATTGATATTGCTGCAGCCAGTTCGGATTACATTCAAGTGTCAGAGGTGCATGAAGTTGTTTTTGCACCTGGAGAAACTGAAAAAACGGTTAGCGTTACCGTAACCGGTGATGATTTATACGAACATAATGAAGCAGTTGCTATGAAATTATTAGGCAGCTCTAATGAATATAAACGCAAAAATGCTTATGGCTTGATTTTAAATGATGATCCACCACCTATTGCCAGTGTGAATGTCAAAACTGCTGCAGGTGAAGTGGTAGAGAGTTTAAATGAAGGCGGGGATCTTGGGCAGGATAACAAACAAGTACCACTCAAAGTTGAAATCACGCTTGATAAGGTCAGTGGCCTGGATGCCAAAGTGGCCCCACAGTATGAAGAAAACCCCTATTTGAACAATGAAGCCACTTATCGCAGTGACTTTGCTTTGTATTCTCAATTTGATGCTAGCAATATCTATTTAAACCGTTTGAAAAGCGACGATGTGATTACCATACCTGCCGGCGAAACCAAAGTTGTCTATGACTTGGTTGTCATCGATGACGGTAGCTTCGATGGCGAGGGTTCGGAATCGTTAATTTTGAAACTTAATCCTCGAACCGATGTGTCGGTGAATTCAACAGGCTCAAAAGCGGTCATTGAAATTTTCGATAATGAAATCGATCCTGCATCTATCTACAATGTCTTGCTCGATGGGCAGCTTAACAAAGGTATTGTCGATACCGGTGTGAACACAAAAGTAGGCACAATTAATGGGCAGGATGCTGATGTGTTTGGTGCGGCATTTAATTTCCAGTATCTTGATGCGCAAGGTGTTGCAACTAACGACCAAGATCTTGCCAAGTGTGTTAAAGATATGAACACAGGCCTGGTTTGGGAAATTAAACGTGCATTCGTTAATATTGAAGAGGGTGCTGATCCTGTTGCCCATGCGTTAGCTAATCGCCATTGGTTTGGTCAACGTTTTACTTGGTATGAACCAGAATTTCATCTTAATGGTGGACGTAGCGGTACACCCGGCCAGGAAACTTGTTTTCTTAAGGAAGACAGTGGCTCCAGTGAAACTAAAAGTTGTAGTACGTCTTATTACGCTGCTGACGTCAATCTTGAGCAATTTTGTGGTTTAACTGGTTGGCGTTTGCCTTCGATTGAAGAGATGCGTTCGGTTTCCAATTATGCGATTGACGATGTTCACAGTTTTGCTTTCGCTGCCATGCAAAACAATAATGTCAATGAATACCCTGGCGAAGATGGATTCTGGTCCAATGAATCAGCAGCAAATGATACCAGTTCAGCTTGGGTTGTATTCTTCAAAGATTCATCTGCTACGCCGACGACCGCACGTTCTTTGTATGAATCGATCCGAGGAAAATTCGGAACCGAAACTTCATTCTTTACAGTTCGTGCCAATGGAATTCTGGTTAACGATGGTGGAAATCCCTAGCCTAAGGTTTTTGTGACATGAAAAACACGTTTTTGCTATTCATCATATTCGTTTTGCCAGGAAGCCTGGCGGCTGCAACAAATCCTAATTTGTGTCAGTCTGCGCTAATCTCGACTACGCCTGATGAGCGTTTTACCGAGCAGGTAGATCCTAGTATTGTTTATGATCGTCGCACAGGGCTGTTCTGGCAGCGTTGTCCCTTAGGTTTGAGTTATGATGCCGTCAACAATGTCTGCAGTGGTACCATGCAATACAGTTACACCGAAGCATTAAATCAGGCGTTAGCCTTGGACAATGGCGATCCACAATTTGCTTGGCGTTTGCCTAATATAAAAGAACTGGCATCAATTGCTGAACGTAAGTGCGCTAAACCCGCACTTAATTTGAATATTTTTTATAACTTCGATGAACGTATTCCTCTTTTCTGGTCGAGTACCGTGAAAGATAGTCAGCATGTTTACATTATTAATTTTGAAAATGGCACTACCGACTTACGCAATCCAGATTTAAATGCAAGTGTGCGCCTAGTTGCCGATGGGCCTTAGTGAGTAAGATTTAAGCTTCGCCAAATCAAATTGGTGGGTTCCACTTGATTTATGCTGAAGAAATACAGTCCTGGAGCACCACCTATCAAAAGTGTTTCACACAAATTGATTGTTACCTGCAAACCGAAGGCTTTAATTGAACCGATATCGTCGCCAAAGTACTTCGGGTGTAAACGCATCCAAGGTGGAATTTCTGCACCACAACAGCCAGCGAAAAAACGCGCTAATTGAGAATAATTGGCGATAAGCATAATGCCGGGCACAATACAACGTATACGCCCATTTGAGTGATCTTGCCGACCAATTCAAAATAGG
>JAOUJM010000232.1 GCA_029883265.1 Gammaproteobacteria bacterium | reverse complement strand
GGTATGCGCCACGATTTGTTGGTTTTCATCAATAACAATTAGACGACAGCCCGACGTGCCCATGTCAATCCCAAGATAGAGCGGACTGTTGTTGTTTTGCATAAGTTAAGGTAATTCAACTTTAGGTGTGGGTGTCCAGTTTGCGTCACGGTGTTCGGCGACTACGGTAGTATATATTCCGCCACGAACATTGAACACGCCGGTGACTCGCATAAATCTCGGTGAGCTAGCTTTGACGAAATCCTGTAGCATTTGATTGGTCACGGCTTCGTGAAATGCACCTTCGTTTCGATAGGACCATATATACATTTTTAAGGATTTTAACTCGATACACGCGCTTTCCGGCACATATTCCAACTTAATCGTGGCGAAATCCGGTTGTCCAGTTTTAGGGCATAAACACGTGAATTCAGGAATGTCGATGCGTATGGTATAATCGATATCTTGGTTAGGGTTTTCGAATGTTTCAAGATTTTTACTTGCTTGGCTAGGCATTGGCTCTACTCTGTGTTAATTTTGGCGGCTTATTGTAGCGGATTCGCCTCCGCTTAAACAGCTCGAGGAATGAGGTAAGCCCTTGTATGCGCTTAAGTAAGATTAAACTTGCTGGTTTTAAGTCTTTTGTTGATCCTACCACTATCCACCTAAAATCCAATCTCGTCGGCGTTGTCGGGCCTAATGGTTCCGGAAAATCCAATGTGATCGATGCGGTAAGATGGGTAATGGGCGAGAGTTCAGCGAAGCATTTGCGAGGTGAATCCATGTCGGATGTCATCTTCACTGGTTCCAGCGCACGTAAGCCTGTTGGTCAAGCCTCTATTGAACTCGTATTCGACAATAGTTTGGGTAAACTTGGTGGTAAATGGGCGGAATATGCGGAGATCTCCGTAAAACGTCAAGTCACCCGCGATGGTCAATCCAATTATTATCTCAATGGCGCACGTTGCCGTCGTCGTGATATTACCGATATTTTTCTTGGCACCGGTCTTGGACCTCGCAGTTATGCGATTATCGAGCAAGGCATGATTTCACGTTTAATCGAAGCCAAACCCGAAGAGTTGCGGATGCTGCTGGAAGAAGCGGCGGGCATATCAAAATATAAAGAGCGTCGTCGCGAAACTGAAACACGAATTCGCCATACCAATGATAACTTAAGTCGTTTAATGGATTTGCGTGATGAGTTGGATAAACAACTCGAAAAACTTAAACGCCAAGCCCGCACCGCAGAGCGCTATAAAGAGCTCAAAACCGAAGAACGTGAGGTTGAAGGCCAGTTAATGGCTATGCAATGGCGGGCACTTGACGATGAAACTAAGAATAGCGAACGTTTGTTAAGCCAATTACAAACGGGCTTAGAAGGTGAAATAGCCGCACAACGTTCCTACGAAGCCGCCATCGAAGGACAGCGCGAAGCTCATACCGAAGCCAGTGATGCTTATAATGAAGTGCAAGGTCGTTTTTATCAACAAGGCGCTGATATCTCCAGTAAGGAACAAGCGATCCAGCATGCAAAAGAGCGTCGCCAAAACTTGGAAAACGATTTGCGTGAAGTGAATAATACGTTGGCACAAACCCAAGCTCATCAAGGGGCTGATATCGCCCGAGTGGATGAGTTAAAACGTCAAATTGAAAATCTCGAACCACGACAACAAGACCTGAGTGAAGCCGCCGAGGCATCAAAAACAATTCTCGACGATGCTGAGGCAGCATTACAAACCTGGCAACAGGAATGGGATGAGTTTTCCCAAGATGCTAATCGGCCAAATCAGGTGGCAGAAGTTGAGCGTACCCGTATCGCCACCACCGAACAACAAAGCCATCAGCTCGAGCAACGCTATAGGCGCTTGCAAGAGGAACTTAATAGTGTCAATACGCATGAATTTGAACAAGCGATTGAACACCTCAATGAACAGCAAGCCGAAGGCCAAGAACGTGTTGATACACTGGTTGCCGACCAAGAAACCACACAGCAACTTTTAAATGAACAACGTGAAACCTTAAAATCGGCGAATCATAAACTCAATGAAGCACAACAGCACTTACGCGAAAACCAAGGACGTACTGCCTCACTTAAAGCCTTACAAGAAGCCGCGCTTGGGCAATCACAAACTGACACCGTTGAATGGTTAAGTCGAAATGGATTAAATGATCACAAACGACTGGCTCAAAGCATTGAAGTGCAAACCGGTTGGGAAAAAGCCGTAGAAACGGTGTTGGGTTTTCACTTGGATGCGGTAGTTGTCGATAGTATTGCCGATGTAGAACATGCTTTGAGCCAGTTACCGCAGGGTGATATCGGTTTTATTGCGGGCATGGCAGCCGATATAAGTCCGGTAGCCAATTTAGGTGACCTTAAAGCGTTAAGTACTATTGTGCAGTCGAGTAAGGCAATACCCTCACTGTTAAATAATATTTTCTGTGCAGACAACCTTTCGCAAGCGATTGCAGCACAATCTCAGCTAAGTGCCAATCAATCCATTGTGACACGCGATGGTATTTGGCTAGGTAAAAACTGGTTGCGCGTTAATCAAGCACAAACGGAATCCAGTGGTGTCCTCGATCGAGAACGTCAATTACGTCAACTTGATCAGGAGCAAACACAACTTCAACAAAACGTAGATGATTTAACTGCGATCATTGAAGATGCGCAAAATGAATTGCACGAATTAGAAAGTAAACGTGATGAGATTCATGCCCAGCGAATTGAACACGAGCAAAAACTTTCCAGTCTAAAAGCCGAACTGAGCAATAAACAGCATCGTTTGGAACAAGTCATTTCTCGCCGTCAAACGATTGAAGCTGAATGCAATGAAATCAGTCAGCAAATTTCAACGAATACAGAAAGTGTACAAGCCGCACGGGTCGAGTTGGAAAAAGCGGTTGAAGAAATGGATACGGTGAGTCAACGCCGCGAAGCATTGGCGTATCGTCGTGATCAATTGCGAGGACTTTTTGATGAGCATCGCAGCAAAGCACAAAACGATCAACAACAGCTTCAGCAAGCAACGCTTGAGTTACACACGGCAAAAAACAGTTTGGAAACCACGCAACGAAATTTATCCCGAGTGGACGAACAACTTGGTAGTCTGTTAAATCGTCAAGCCGAGCTACAAGGCAATATTGAAACCGCCTTGGAACCGATTACACAATTGCAATCAGAATTGGAAAGTCTGCTCAATCAGCGCGTGGAAATTGACGCGCAACTGAGTGATACACGCCGTAAAATGGAAGCGGTCGATGAGGAAATGCGTGGTCTCAACGAAAAACGCAATGACAGTGAACAAAAAGTTTCTGTGGCGAGGACTCAACTTGATAATGAAAAAATGCAGCACCAAACTTTGGTGGTTAAGCGTCAGACCATTGTCGAGCAAATGCAAAAACTGAACTATGAATTACACAGTTTATTCGAAACATTAGGTGAGCAGGCGAGCATTGAAGAATGGACGCAACGTTTGGAAAGTATCGGTCAGAAAATCCAACGTCTCGGTGCAATCAATCTTGCCGCTATTGAAGAATATGCAGAACAATCCGAACGTAAAAATTATCTTGAAGCACAATTTTTAGATTTGACCGAAGCGCTCAATACCTTGGAAAGTGCTATACGTAAAATTGATAAAGAAACACGCGCGCGATTTAAAAATACCTTCGACCAAGTGAATGATGGCATTAAACGCATGTTTCCTAAATTATTTGGTGGCGGCCAAGCTTATCTTGAACTCACGGGTGATGATTTATTGGATACCGGCGTAACCGTCATGGCACGTCCACCGGGGAAACGAATTTCTAATATTCATTTAATGTCGGGTGGAGAAAAAGCATTAACAGCAGTTGCTATGGTATTCGCAATATTCGAATTAAATCCGGCGCCGTTTTGCATGCTCGATGAGGTAGACGCCCCATTGGACGACGCCAATGTTGGTCGTTTCTGTGAACTAGTTAAAACTATGTCGGCAACCGTGCAGTTTATTTTTATTACCCATAATAAAGTGACTATGGAAATTGCTGAACATTTAAATGGTGTAACCATGCATGAGCCAGGTGTGTCGCGCATGGTTGCCGTGGATGTGGATGAAGCAGTGGAATTAGCAGCAGTCTAAGGCAAAATAATGAACGATATTTTATCGTTTTTACTAGACCCAATTGTTACCGGCGGAATCGCGATTATTATTGTGCTGCTAATCGCTTTTCTGTTTTTCAGTTTCCGTCCAAAAATAAATGAACAAGCGTTTTTACCCGAGAACCGCGCCACCCATCCATCGGAGTATCAAGGTACGGAAACCGTTGATGTGGGCCAAGTAAAAATAAAAACTGTATACGTTGATCCACAAGCTTATTGTCGAGAAGAAGATAAAATTTTAAACCCTGACGTAATCGATCATGACGAAAAAAATGCTGATTCCATAGAAGAAGAGTTAGCAGAAATAAAAGTGAGCAACGATTTGCGAGGATCGTTGGAAGAAGTGATTAAACGCAATCACGAGCAACAAGCCGAAGAATCTAAGGTAACAAATACCAGCATTGCTGAGAACTCCGACGATATTGTGCCAACTGAAACGCAGGAAGACGACTCGATGGCTAAATCAGATCGAAAAAAAATCAAACGTACCAAAGTCAATGGTAAGCTGAAAGCGGGAAATTCACGGGTGATTATCCTGCATTTGAAAGGTGATGATGAGCAACGCTTCACCGGTAAAGCTTTAATGGCGGCTTTAAAAATTACAGGGTTTGAATATGGGGAACAAAATATTTTTCATTTCCCCGCGCATCGTGAACTTAACCAAGTGCCACAATTTAGTATTGCGAATATTACTGAGCCCGGTGTTTTTGAAATTGATAACATGGGTTCATTTGAAACCAAGGGTATTAGTTTATTCATGGTTATCCCGCAAGCCGAACGCGATCCCATTGACGTTTATTCTGAAATGGTGGCGACTGCACATACCTTGAGAAAAATTCTCGGTGGTTGTTTGTTTGACGAGAATTTTGAACGCTTAACTAATGAAACAGTGGCACGAATCAAACAAGAAATTATGGGTTTCTGTCAGCAGCAATCGTTAGAACTTACTCATTCCGCTTAAATAATGGCTACAACTAATCTGAAACAACTTCAACAACGGGTTGATGAGCTGACGCAACAGCTTGAATATCATAATTACCGTTATTATGTTCTGGATGAGCCCAGCATACCTGATGTGGAATATGATCGTTTGTTTCGTGAATTGCAATCGATCGAAGCAGAGTATCCACAGCTTCGTTCAGCAAGTTCACCGACCCAACGCGTGGGCGCAGCGCCCTTAAGCGAGTTTAAATCCGTTCAGCATGTGTTACCCATGCTTTCTTTAGCCAATGCGTTTTCAAAAGACGATATCCACGATTTTCAAAAACGCATTCAGGACAGGCTCGATGAAGTTAACGAAGTTGAGTTTGTTGCCGAGCCCAAGTTAGATGGATTAGCAATCAGTTTGCGTTACGAAAAAGGTTTATTAGTGACAGCGGCTACTCGTGGCGATGGTACTACCGGTGAAGACGTTACGCAAAATGTTAAAACCATTAAAGCGGTGCCTTTGCGTTTACACGGTGACGATATTCCTTCCGTCGTTGAAATTCGTGGCGAGGTGTTTATGCGAACCAAAGATTTCGCCAGACTCAACCAAGCACAGCTTGAAAAAGACGAGAAGCCATTTGCTAATCCACGTAATGCTGCTGCAGGCAGTTTGCGACAATTGGATTCTAATATTACCGCCACCCGCCCGTTAAGTATTTATTGTTATGCCTTGGGTGACTATTCAGGGACACTGCCGGAGAAACATGACGAGGTTTTGAAACTGATACAACACTATGGTCTACCGGTTTGCCCTGAAATCAAAACGGTTATAGGTGTCAAAGGCTGTATAAACTTTTATGAAAATATTCTACGCAAACGAGATCAACTGGCCTATGAAATCGATGGCATCGTATATAAAGTCAATAGCTTGCAACAACAATCCCAATTAGGATTTGTGTCGCGCGCACCGCGCTGGGCTATTGCGCATAAATTTCCTGCCCAGGAAGAAATGACACAAGTAGAAGCAATAGATATTCAAGTAGGCCGCACGGGTGCTTTAACACCAGTGGCGCGTTTAAAACCTGTGCAAGTGGCGGGCGTCACGATTACCAATGCTACCTTGCATAACGATGATGAATTGCAACGTAAAGATGTGCGCGTTGGCGATACAGTTATCGTTCGACGTGCCGGCGATGTTATTCCTGAAGTGGTGAGTGTTGTAAAAGAAAAACGCCCAGCAAATACCCGTAAGTTTGTAATGCCCACGCACTGTCCGGTGTGCCATTCACTCGCTGAACGTATCGAAGGCGAGGCCGTTATCCGTTGTTCTGGTGGTTTGTTCTGCGAGGCGCAACGTAAAGAAGCGATTAAACATTTTGCGTCTCGTCGAGCTATGGACATAGAAGGACTGGGTGATAAATTAGTCGAACAATTGGTGGATGAGAATCTGATTAGCGATGTCGCGGATTTATTTTCCTTGAAATGGGAACAAGTAGCGGCGCTTGATCGCATGGGTGAGAAGTCTGCTCAGAACTTGATTAATGCTTTGCAACAGGGAAAATCAACCACTTTACCTCGCTTTCTTTTTTCATTAGGAATCCGTGAGGTCGGCGAGGCCACCGCTAGAACTCTGGCCATGTTTTTTGGCAGTTTGCATGCAATTGCCTTAGCAGACGTAGAAACGTTGCAATCCGTGCGTGATGTGGGCCCGGTCGTGGCGCAACACATACACACTTTTTTTCAACAAGCACATAATCGTGAAGTGGTGCAGAAATTGTTAGATGCAGGTATTCACTGGCCAGTTATTGAAGTTTCCGCGAAGCAGCAAAAACTAAACGGTAAAACTATTGTTTTAACAGGAACGTTAGAGAAATACAAGCGCCAGGAATTAAAAGAATTATTGCAAGCGCAAGGTGCAAAAGTGAGTGGTAGCGTTTCAAAGAAAACGGATTATGTGATTGCAGGCACGGATCCAGGCTCAAAGTATGAAAAAGCCCAGTCGTTAGGCATTGAAATACTCAATGAATCACAAATAGAGGCTTTGCTTGCCTAGTTTTGTTTTTTGGTAATTTGAATATCTGCATCGAGCTTTAGGCCTTCAATATAATCGGCAATGATTTCATTTTCAACGACTTTACGTAATTGTGCTTCAACTGATTCATATGTAGGCGGAGAGACTTTGCGTGTATCTTCAAGATAAATAACATGCCAACCATATTGAGTTTCAATAGGATGTTGTGTGTACTTATTTTTCTCTAACTTAATCAATGCTTCCGCAAAA
>JAOUJM010000231.1 GCA_029883265.1 Gammaproteobacteria bacterium | reverse complement strand
ACCCACCGGGTAATGCCAGCGATATTGATCGATTGTTAGAAAAACATGCGTTGTTGGTAAAGCGAATTAAACAATTACTCGATTTATTAAAGCCACAAAATTATGTACGCGTGCGTTATCAGGAAGATGGTAGCGAATTAGACCTGGATGTCGCCATTCGATCCTTAATCGATTTTAAAAGCGGTTCAAATCCCGACCCACGAATCAATATGTCACACAAACACGATGCACGCGATTTTGCCGTGTTTTTACTTTTGGATTTATCCGCATCACTCAATGATATTCCTGAAGGCAGCACCCAAAGTATTCTGCAATTAAGCCAGGAAGCCGTGGCATTATTAGGTTTTGCCATCGAAAACTTAGGTGATAAATTTGCGATTGCTGGTTTTTCTTCCAATACTCGCCATGAAGTGCGCTATCAACATATCAAAGGTTATAGCGAACACTGGGATGACACCGTAAAAGCCCGTTTGGCTGCCATGGAAGCCGGTTATTCCACACGCATGGGTGCAGCCATGCGCCATGCCGCGCATTATCTAGAGGCGCAGCAAGCCGATAAAAAATTATTACTCGTCCTAACCGATGGTGAGCCATCGGATATTGACGTGGATGATCCACAATTATTAATACAGGACAGCCATAAAGCGGTGCAAGAATTGGATCAAAAAGGCATTTACACCTATTGCATCAATCTCGATGCTCACGCCGACGACTATGTGCAGGATATTTTTGGCAAACAATATACAGTGATCGATAAAGTCGAACGCCTACCGGAAAAACTGTCACAAGTGTTTATGTCTATCACACGTTAAAATACAAGATTTCACGAATAGTGCTGCTATGCGCAGCGCCAGCCAGCCTGTGCAATAAACCTAATATCCCCGCCTAATATAATGCTTTTCACCCTTATGCATCACCAATAACAACCCTTACCAAGGCATTAAAATTGCTTGAGTTGTACACTTGAAAGGAATTTTTAAAACTCATGGCAACCAAAATTTCAGTGAAAGTGAATAGCAAAACTAACTCATTACTGATTCCTAAGGATATTGAAGAAGCTTTTCAGCAGCTTTCTCAAACCCAGGATGGCACACCCATGATGCCCTTGCATCTTGGAGGGATACTTCAGACAACGCTGGATATCAATCAGCTATTCGAGTTTTATTCACGCAAAATCATGCCGGCGATTCCTCACCGAGGTATTCATTTCTCAAGCCCATCACTTGATATAGACTATTATCTCGGTGCAAAAACCGAATTTGAACACAGCTATGAACTCATTATAAAAGATGAAACATTAGGGGTTATTACACTCTACCACGAATGGGCGTTTTCCGATCGGGACTTAAAAGTACTTACCTATACGCTTTATAGTCTGGCATTTCCATTACGCAATGCTTTGCTTTACCAAAAAGCCATACAAGCGGCGCATAAAGATCCACTCACAGGCATTTATAATCGCACCACCTTTAATGACACCTTGGGACGCGAAGTACGCCTGGCCTTGCGTTATAAACGTGGCTTGTCTTTGTTGGTGTTGGATATTGACCATTTTAAAGATATCAACGATTCACTCGGCCATACACAAGGTGACTGCGCCATTAAGGAAGTCGCCAGCACCATGGCCAATTGTATTCGCGGCAGCGATATTTTGTTTCGATACGGGGGCGAAGAGTTTGTGGTTATTCTTAGCAATACCCGTATCGCAGGCGCGCAAAACCTTGCAGAACGCATGCGCAAGGCGATTGAACAAAACCAAGGTGTTTGTGGCCAAGCAAAAGTTGCCATAACTGCGAGTATTGGCGTTGCCACCTTAGAAGCCAAAGAAAATGCTGAGTCTTTATTCGAACGTGCTGATCAAGCCCTCATGAGCGCCAAACACAAAGGTCGCAATCGGGTTGTCGTGGCCAAACAAACCACGACTAGCTAACATTCTATTTTTCACCCTCACCATTTCCAACTTGCTTATGACGACGTGCAAGGTTAAGGTTAGATTCTTGTTTTAAACTAAATAAATAGGAGTCAGGCTGTTTCCATGACTAGCATAAGCCCGCTGAAACCCGAGCAACTTTACCAAGCCTGCGACGATTCTCAATTTGATTTTGAAACCACCGATGATATTCGTTCCTTACCTGAACACTTAGGTCAACAACGCGCCCGTCAAGCGGTGAATTTTGCCGTCGATATCAAACACCAGGGCTATAATCTATATGTGCTTGGTCCCGCTGGTGCGGGTAAACGGCGCTTTGTCAAACAAACCCTGATCGATAGCTCCTTAAAAAAATCATTGCCAAATGATTTATGCTATTTGAATAATTTTGCGGAACCCAATAAACCCAAAACCTTGGTTATTGCCACCGGCAAGAGTCGCAAACTAGCTTTGGATTTAGAAAATCTCGTCATCACCTTATTGGATATTATTCCTGCGGCATTTGAAAGTGAAGTCTATCAAAACCAGCTCAATCGTATCGAAGAGGACTTTACAAAAAAACGTGATCAAGCCCTGGCGCAATTACGTAAAGACGCACAAAAACAGCAAATCGATTTTGTGCGCACACCACGCGGTTTCACCTTTGTACCCATGCGTGATAATAAAGTCCTCGATGCAAATGGCTTCGACCAACTAGCCGAAGCCGAACGAAATGTCATCGAAAAAGCAGTCACCGAATTAGAAAATCAATTGCAAGAATTATTTCTACTCATCCCCAAATGGCAGCAAGAAGCACGCGAACAAGTTTTTTTGATTAACAACCAAATCACCAACATTGCTGTTGAGTCACATATCGAAAAAATCAAAAGCGATTATCCCGACTACCCTCAATTGCAAAAACATTTAGATGATATTCACAAAGACGTGCTCGACCATGCTGAGGTTTTTCGTAATCCAGAAGAATTAAAACGCTCGGCTTATCCAAAAATTAGCGATCATCCGTTTTTACGCCGCTACTTAGTGAATGTGTTAGTAGACAACGGTCCCTTGCGTACGGCACCAATTATTGACGAAGTGCATCCCACCCATGATAATTTAATCGGCAAAGTCGAATACGAATCACAAATGGGCACCTTGCTCACGGATTTCACCCTCATACGTGCTGGCAGTTTGCATAAGGCCAATGGCGGATTTTTGATTATCGATGCGTATAAACTTTTATCCGAACCTTATGCCTGGAATGCCTTGAAACGCTGTCTCGCCACCAATTGCATTAACATCAGTTCCGTAAGCAAAAGTCTCGGCCTAATCAGCACGGTTTCCCTGGAACCACAGGAAGTTCGTTTAGACGTCAAAGTGATTTTGCTCGGTGATCGTCTGACCTATCACCTATTATGTGAATACGATCCTGAATTTTTAAGCTTATTTAAAGTTGCTGCGGACTTGGATGATCGCATTGTGCGTAATGATCAAAACGCACAACTCTACGCAAAAATCATCGCCAAAGTTTGTCGAGATGAAGAACTTTTGCCTTTTCATCGCCGCGCTGTGGCACGAATAATTGAACACAGCGCACGTTTGGTCGAAGATGCGGAGCGCCTCTCTACTCACATGGGTGACTTAAGCAATCTATTACACGAAGCCGAATATTGCGCGCAGCAAGTCAGTGCCGACGTCGTGGATCACACGCACGTGGAAGAAGCGATTCGGCATCAACATTATCGCTTGGGTCGTGTCGAAGAAGCCTATCACGATAGCATTCAGCGCGGTAACACGTTAATCACAACAAGTGGTGCAGCCATAGGTCAAGTCAACGGCTTATCCATTATTGAATTCGGCCAAATTATGTTTGGCCAACCTTCGCGCATTACCGCGACTGCACGTATTGGCGATGGCAAAGTCATTGACATCGAACACGAAGCCGACCTTGGTGGCGAGATCCACACCAAAGGCGTTTTGATTCTTACGCATTTTCTTGGCGCTCGCTACAGCCAGGAACGCAGCTTATCCTTATCAGCCAGTATTGTATTTGAACAGTCTTATGGTGGTGTCGACGGTGACAGTGCCTCCACCGCGGAACTTTGTGCCCTGCTTTCAGCGATTGCAAAAATTCCTTTAAAGCAAAGCTTAGCGATCACCGGCTCAGTGGATCAACTCGGAAATATTCAAACCATCGGCGGCGTTAACGAAAAAATCGAAGGCTTTTTTGATGTTTGTCGTCAACGCGGATTAAATGGCGAACACGGCGTGATTATTCCACATAGCAATGTAAAAGATTTAATGTTAAAACGACCCGTGCTTGAAGCCTGCGAGCAAGGTTTATTTCATATTTACGCAATTCATAGCATCGACCAAGCACTGCACTTGCTAACCGGCCTTGATGCCGGTGAACGAAATGAAGACGGCGAATATGCCGAAGGCAGTGTCAACGAAAAAGTCGAAACCGCCCTCTTAGAAATGGCCGATATTGTTCATCCCAAATCCGATGATGATGAGGAAGAGGAAAGCGAAGAAGAGGCAAAAGATGAAAATCAGACAGATAGTGCTGAGTTGGTAAAACCAGAACCCACCGCAAATTCCGATGCTAAAAAGGATCAATAATTGCGATAACAGGGCTCAAAACACAGCTTTCTCTAAAATTAGCTGCTTCGAATATTTGAATCAAATGTACTCTGGCCCTGATTTTTGCGTTTGAATAGTTAACTTTTTCTTGCAGAATATTTCACAAAATCTGCACCGTGTTGCTTACAGCGATTGCTTTGTCAATGACCAACTGATTTCAGCAACCACCAATTCCTGAATAGTGTGGTGCAACGAGCTGTTGGCGCTCTAGGACTTGTTCGGCATTCGTTAGTACCAGCACTTTCCCACCGTTCTCCGTATCAAAGATAAAATCAGCACCACCATCCCCATTTACATCAAGCAGATAGATACGATCAATTTTGGGTTTCGAATAGCCATAATGCCCTTCTCCATGTCCTTTGTGAACATTCAATACTGATCCAGAATCCGTAACAGCGACTAACGCTAGCTCTTTTAATTCCACTGAGAATGGATAATAGATATTTCCATTTTCATCAACCCCTGGTTCTCGGCTTTGCCAACGTCTATATTCAGCCACAGTGTTTATCGATTCTATGCCCATGCCACCCGGAACAGAATAGGCTTGCTTATACTCGCTATCATTGATTTGTATCGCCGCACCGGTTTTTTGAAGTTGATGGACCTTAAGGTCTTTACTACTGGGTTTTTGCGTCGTAAAAAGCAATGGTTTTTCATTTGCGAATTCAATTATTAAAGACACTTGGCGTTGTAAAGCACAGGTATCATGGTAGTAATAAGTCAATTGCGACGACGCACTCAAGTTCTCCCAAGTCGCCTTACTGTTTTTAATCATTAAAGCGAAATACTTGTCACTGACGATATCTTTTGAGCAATCCGCGGCTACTAGCCGAGATTGAATTTCTCCAATATCCGTGATCGACTGATCCACAACTTTTCGATTGCCCGCACGCAATGCCTGTCTAGATGGTCGTTTTCCCCAGGCATGCTGCTTCGCTAGTTCCTCACGACAAGGAAGTAATGATAACGATCCCCATTTCTCATCATCCAGAAAGGAGGATGTCACGTAGTAGTCAGGAATTTCTACTTTTACTTGGGAAGCAAGTAAAACAGATAGATTTGCGGATACGAAAAAGATAGCAGCTATCAATAATGCAATTCTTGTAAAATTTACCTGTGACATGTTGCCTAGCCTTGCGCTGTATAACTAATCGTATTCTCGACATGCTTACGTCAGTTTTGATTGACCAAAAAAGTGGTAACTATTGTGCCGTAGCCCTGCTGATAGAGAATTCAGCTATGGATGTGTTATACCGTAACAAGATCATCCTATAGAAGATTCTATATAGCCCTTCATATTAGGAATCGACAGTTTTGGCAAAAACTTTTGCACAAACTAGAGATCTGGCTACGGGATTAATGACAGGGAACCATTTATCCGCTAGACTCTCTAATCTTGCTGATACCAGTTCAGGAATCAGTTTAAGGGGGCGACTTGGTTTCGACGGGGGTCGCGAAACTTTCTGGTGCATGTCGAGGCGCAGTGACCTCGTAAATAATGCTGCAAAATGATAGTTGCAAACGATGACAACTACGCACTAGCTGCTTAATAACCAGCCTTAGTGCCCTCAAACCCGGTGTGCTAGTACGCTTGGATTCTTGGGGTCGACTCATACTAGATCGCGATGAAACATGTCTGGGGTGGATTCGTTAAAACTTTACAGAATCGCGTTTCGCTTTCCCTGCCTGTCGGGTGGTGAAGCGTTAAAACTAAAGACTAGGCTAAACATGTAGAGCCGAGAGCGGAGGGCTTGCGGACGCGGGTTCGATCAAAGGTCGCCTTTACCTGTAAAGGTAAAGTGAAAACGGGGCTCACATCGGTGAAACCTAAAGCACCGATAAAGCTCAGATTGCCTTTGAGTTGCTTGAATACCAGGAAAAAGCGCGGAATTCACAAGTGTGAATGAGCACTTTTAACCCAGTAATCGAGTAAAGCAAAAGTGAGCTGAATTTTATCAGCAATGGCAATACCGAGGGGTAGGAAGAAGGCTAACTTCAGGCCTGCCCTGTAGAGACTCATAGGTTCGCTGTTTTGATGTCGTGTAAGAATGGCTTTTGTGCCCTTTAGGGTGTTAGCCATGAAGCACAAACAAATGAGCGAATACTAGGATTGACTGTTTTATTTCGCAGTCAATAACACGCCCCGCCCCTGCTACTTAGTATCACGCTAAGCAACAGGGTGAAGGTATAGTCCAGGCCATATTGAAAAATATGGATAAACTGTCCCGCCGCCTCCACCAATAATAAGGCCTGTATTTCTTTACAGGCCTTTATTTTTTCCTAAAATAATCAAATGAGCATAAACGAACTGAACATTGCTGACGCAGCCTATATTGCAGGCCTCATCGACGGTGAAGGCACAATTACGTTAATTAGAGAGCACAAGAACGAAAATCGACGTCTAGTTCTTTCAATTAGTAATACCGAACGTTATCTGCTTGAATATGTTTTGGAAAAAGTTGGCTATGGTAGTATCAGCACAAAAAAAACCTATCAGGATAATCATACTCCAAGCTTCACTTACAAATTGACTTCCCGCAAAGCCTTAGATCTTGTTAAACAAATTTATCCATACTTGAGAACACACAAACTAAAACGAGCTGAAATGTTACTCAATGATTATGTACGCCTTACACCGAGAAATGGAAAATATTCTAGTGAACTGATTGAACAACGAAGAAAATTTGAAAACGACTTTTTTAGGTTTTCCAACACTAGTTCTTAGCTTCACACTTTTACGACTTATGAATTAGCTAACTCTGAAACGCCGACAGTAGT
>JAOUJM010000489.1 GCA_029883265.1 Gammaproteobacteria bacterium | reverse complement strand
TAGTTAATTTAGTATTAATCGCTTTAGTTTATTCAAATGCAATTGATAGTCTTTTTCGCTATCGAGTGTTGGCGCTCGCCAGGCGGGTGCTTGTTGGAATGAGTTATGTGCCTTTATTACTGCTGAGTTTGATAGTGGCTGGTTTCTAGCAATCACCTATTCTGAATTAGATTGCACGACCCAGACTAAAGGAAAGCACAGGTCCTGCACCCACAAATGGTGTGCCAACGAAAAAGCCCAGCTCGCCGCTAAAATTCCAATGGCTTTGCGACATCCATAAATAACCCAAGGTCAAGCCGACAACGGGATAATAGGTTTGTTTTGGCGTAGTTTGTATGCTGGCCGGTTGTGAAGACTTGCTGTAAAAAGTGGTGGAGCTGCTGACGTAATGGGCGAAAGGAGAAACAAACCAACCGCTCGATAACACGGTATTGAAATAGTAATAATAATTTAAACCGTACGAGCGGCTTTTTTCTTGGTAGCGCTGATTGCTTTCAAAATCGAGTGGTTCAGCATTCCGTGTGTAAAAAATCGGGCCAATGCTATGGTGTTTGCCAATTGCGATTTCCGCTTCTAAATTCGGACCGATTATGAATAATTGCAAGGGGCGGAATTTGAGGTTCATTTGGAAATTAGTGGCAAGGACGCTGCTACTGAATAAAGTGAATATGATGAAAATCAATTGTCGCATGGTTGATGACTGCTTCTATTCCGATGATTATTGATCAAAGTTTAGATAGTCTTCCACTTGAAAACAAGCGATTAATTTTTTAGATTAGCAACATACTGGTTTAATAAAGCTAATTGTTTTTCGATTTGTTCACTTTGGCTTTGTTTAAGCGCTAGTTCTAGTGCAAGGGCAATAGTGGTGACTTGTGGATGGCCGAATGCGGTGCCGGTTCCTTTCAAGTCATGAACTTTTTTCAACGAGCTGTTAATATCCTGGCTGGCAAGCAGATTCTCAATTTCTTCGACATAGCCAGGCAATTTCTCTTTGTATAATTCTATTAAATCTGAGATATCTTCGTCATCATCATCGATTGTTTCATCTATTTCACTATCTGAATCTTGAGGGGAGAGAAACGATTGTACGGTTTTTAGAAAATATTCGCGCTTGACTGGTTTGGCAATAAATGCGTCGGCGCCAGCGGCCAGATAACTATCGCGTTCTTCACGCATGGCATTGGCAGTGAGTGCAACAATCGGTTTCACATACCCTTCACTACGCAACATACGGGTCGCTTGCATGCCGTCCATGATTGGCATTTGCATGTCCATTAAAATCAAGTCGTAATCAGATTTAGTAGCTTTGTCGACAGCACTCTTGCCATCGCCAACGATTTCAAGTTCTATTTTTGTTTTGCGCAAGTAGGTGCTAATGAGTTGTTGTATGTCGGGACTGTCTTCCGCTAGGAGCACGCGACCTTCCATGCCAATGCTTCGCTTAGTGTAGCGTTTATGTTGTTGCTGATCGGGCTGGTAATCATCAATTAAATGTTGCTTCGCGCCTTCACCAGCGTTAATACAAATAGTGAAACAGCTTCCTAAGCCTTCTTGAGTCGCGACTGAAATATCGCCGCCTAACATTTGCGCCAGTGTTTTTGAAATATTCAGGCCTAAACCCGTGCCACCAAATTTTCGTGTAGTCGACGCATCGGCTTGGCTGAATGCAGTGAATAAACGATTCTGTGTTTCTGGGTTCATGCCAATGCCGCTGTCTTTGATGGATAATTGAATTAAGTTGCTGGCTTGATCATATGATACTTTCATATTGATTGAGCCTTTGGCGGTAAATTTCATGGCATTGCTGAGCACGTTAAAAAGGATTTGA
>JAOUJM010000230.1 GCA_029883265.1 Gammaproteobacteria bacterium | reverse complement strand
CAATCGTTCCTAGCTCACCAACAATAAAAAATCGATTTTGTATTAAGGCAATATCACTCAACCAAACGTGTTTACCTATAGAGTTTTGTGTCCAAGTTCGAGCATCCTCACTTACTAACACAAGGCCCTTGTTTGTAGTCCCAACATATTTTCCGTTTGTCCATACTAATTCGGTTATTCTCAAGTCGAAAGGTATTGTTGTCGCGGACCAAACTTTGCCATCGGGGCTTTTTTTAATTACACCATCATTGCTTACTGCTACATACTGCTGTCCATCCCAAATGATTCCATTTAGATTGTTATTCACAGGTGCAGCCCGCTGCCAAGTCTCAGCATTGTTACTGGTAAAAACAACTTTCTCGTCATAATCGTAGCCACTGCATCCAACAACAAACTGAATATTAAGCCATGCAACGCAATGAAATTCTGAAAACGAAGGTATAGTTGAAGCCTGCCAGAGTAAACCATTTTCGCTCTGTAGTACTGCGCCGTCATCGCCCACAGCAACCAAGCGGTTTAATTTTGGTGAATATGCCACACGTGTTAAAAACCGCGCTGATGTTTCATGAACTTTTTCCCATTGATATCCGTCTTCACTTGTTATTATGATTCCAGATTTCTTTTCGCCGACAATGATAAATCGATTTTTGGCCCATATGATGTCATTGAACCCAGCTTGAAATAAATTGTTTCTAACTTGCCAATCAATTCCGTCTTCACTAAATAACATTCGCGAAGAAGAAGCGACTGCAATATAAAGTGAACCATTCCATGCAATAGATTGGATGTCATCATAATACAAATTAGATTTTCTAGTTTGCCAACGATCACCAAAGATGCTCGTGATAAGTGTTGCGTCATCACCAACTGCGACAAATTGTTCACCAGATGATATGACTTTACGTAGTGTTTTTTTTGTATCTGTTTTCACATGGTGCCAATCGATACTATTTTGACTCAAAAGGATAGTTCCCTTTTCACCAACAGCAATGAATCGACCGTTACCCCATGTTACACTGAGCAGATCATCTTCCGTAGGTGATTTCATCGGCTGCCAATAGATCAAATCACTGCTACGAAAAATTGAGCCCTCACTCCCTACCGCAATAGCGACACCATCGACCCAAAGATAGTCTTTTGCATTGAGTGGGAAATTGGGTGCGAATGAATGCCAATTAGAATTAATAGGAAGCTTATCCGTATCAAAATCAATCGCTAGATTGGATCCTGTGTCGACTGTGCAACTATTTAGCCCAGATAGAACCAAAAAGCTGAAAAAATATAGAGAGATAAACTGTTTTTTTGCCATGATTTTTAGTATTAATCTTTTGTATTCTTATTAACCTGATACCTTAGAGGTTATTAATATGAAAGTCAAACTTAGATCTAGGAGCGCTTTTTAGAATTAGTTCAGACTAAGCACCCAGACTCATATGTTATGACATAAACAAAATCTCGATAAATATATGGCTGAAAAAAAGGTAGTGTTCAAAAAACTGTTTGTATATGCAAGGCACAAGGCTACGATTACATTTTTAACACTATTGTAATTTATCTCTCTTCAGCAACTGCAAAAGTGCTTTGATCATCAAACAGCTTGTGAATTATTCATATATACTTGCTTTGCATTTACGACCTGTAAGGTGGTTTGGGAATTTGTTAACAAGATTATAAACTAAAAGCATTGCAATAATATTAGCAAAGCAAAGATGGTGTTCAAACATGACAACATGTCGGTTCATTATAACAACACCGTATTCTTGGTTTTAATAATTCAATACTTGGTAATAACTTTGTTATATTTTCTGCTTATTAAAAACTATCACTGATCTGTTCCTAATTGTCTTTCAAGCGAGCTTTTTTTGCATGTCGGGAAAGTAATAGCCATCCTGCCCAAAGAATGCTGGTCACGACAATCGCAGTCATAATGGCTGGCATGGGTTTATGAACACTGCTAATAGACCCAACATAGGTAACAATTACAAGATAGGGGATTGTTCCAATACTCCAGCCAAACAAAAATTTTGCAAACCGCATTTTACAAGTTCCCGCCAAACAGGCTGATACTTCAGGAAGAATGGGCATTGCTCGTGATAATATTAAGACCCACATTCCATGACGCTGAAAAAGTTCATAAGTTTGTTGGCGATTTTTTGCATTCGGTTCGACTTTCTGCAACAGCATATCACCAAAGCGTCGACTGAGCAGATAACCTGTTAAGGCGGCAAGAGCGACGCCGGTAAAAGAAAAAAGCATCGCAGTAGAAAATCCCAGAAAGTAACCGGATAACATAATCACCGTCATTGTGGGCACAGCGATAAACAGATCCGCAAACAACAAAACAACAACAAGCAAGCCGATCATCAACATAGGCCCGTTGCGCAAATTCTCAAAACCTTGTTTGATGTCGTCAACCGTTAACAAGCCACTCATTTTGATCACAATGAATGTCGATGCAAATACAATTGCTAAAGTCAGTGCAATCTTAAGTAGTAGTTTCATCTTTTTTTCTCCTAGAAGTACTGCAAAATGATTCGCGGGGAAGTATTTTCACTGTAAGTGATTCGTGCATCTGAAAATTTGGGCGGTGCGAATCGAATACGCGCACCATTGGAAAATCCCATTCCGTCACGAGGTATGATACCGGTCCAGTTTTTGGTTACTTGCAAGTCTTTGTTTTCATCATGAAGAACCTTGAGCGCAAAATGGCCTCGCGCAGGTACTTTGATTTTCATTACTGTGCTCTCCTGGTCCACGGCTTTGATATATTGCAATACCGCATCTTTGTGACTTCGTGGAAACCCATGCTCGCTAAAAACAAATACAACCAATTGGCCGCCTCGGTTTGTTTTGATGTTTTCGATGGTTACATCAATAGACACGAGATCCTGCATGTCCATTGCCGCGTGTGTCGCTGAGGTGGTCAAAATGCCAAATAATAGAAATAACTTCTTCATAATTTCTCCTAGTAGCTTTGCAGAATGCGTTTAATCAAACTTGGCCAGATCCGACTCATGACGGGTAAAAGACGGGCTTTGCCTAAATAGATTTCATCGCGACTTCCAGTAATTGCCTTTGCGATTTCTTTTGCGACATATAGAGCCGGCAGTTTTCCCTTGCCACGACCTTGTGTCATTGGTGTATCAACAAGTGGAAGAATGATTTCCTTTACGGACACGGAAGTCTCAGCCAATTGGTAGCGTAAGCATTGCGAGAAGTTATGCATCGCAGCCTTTGTCGCGCAGTAAATGGCCGAAGTGGTTTTGGGATAAAGTGCTAAACCGGAAGTGATGTTAACAATGATGGCTTCATCTTTGTTTTGTAGATCAGGTAGCAATTGATGAGAAAGCCACACCGGAGCGATAAAGTTTATCGTTGTCTCAGTTTCAATGCTGTCGAAGTCAAAAACCGGATCGATGAGTGTTGGGCTGTTTTGCACCGCCGCACAATTAATGAGTACATCCGGCGCAATGCTTTTAGTCTTCAATTCTTGAATGAGCTGAAGAACCGAAGATTTACTGCTAAGATCACACTGTAATAGGCTGACTCGGGGCTGTATGTCACGTAGAAAATCCCACCGATTCTTAGATCGGCTGACGACAACCATCAGATTTTCTGAGACATTTAGCTGCTTTACTAGCTCAAACCCAATGCCCGAGTTTCCGCCAGTAATCAAAATAGTCTTATTGGATAAGTGCATAATACGTCCTTTATGTGTCAGGATACGACTATAAAATTACGCGAAACCAAGAGTAAAATAATTAACCGAGGTTAATTCATGACAACAATTTCACTGCTGGATTTGCAAGCGCTTCCGCTGACAGGTGAGGCAAAATCAAAAATCCAGAAATCATTGAACAAATTATCTTTTAATAAAGATCAAACCATCTTCCATCAGGGTGAGGTGTGCACAAGTCTTTACTTTATACGCTCCGGTCTAGTTAAACTGAGTTATATAACTACCGAAGGCAAAGAATTAATTAAGTCATTTATTGCAGAAGGAGGTATGTTTGGTTCGCTCTATAGTCAATTGACTGGGGAAGGTTCGACCTTTAACGCGACTGCGTTAGAAGATTTAGCAGTGGATGTTTTGGATTATACCGCACTCATCCAAGCGGGTGAAAACAGTTTGGAAATGCAAAAAATATTTGTCAACTTTTTTCAACAATTGGCTTTGTCTAAGGAAATGCGGGAATATGAGTTTTTATGTCTTTCTGCACAACAACGCTATAAGAAATTTTGTGAACAATATCCACAGATCGTATCTCGTATCAGACAAGCAGATTTGGCATTGTATCTTGGGATCACACCGATTGCTTTGAGCCGTCTAAAACACCGTTCTTCTGGAGAATAAGCAATTACTTATCCCTATTTTACAGCGAATGACGCGACAAACTAAGCTATTCGATCAATACGTTTGTAAAAGAATGATTGGCTGATGGTGTACACTTGATAAAAAAGTCAGCGCTGCAAACAGGAAAAAATACTCGAAAAACCACAAACGACTGTGCAGAAAATATTTTCAATATGGTGAACAACATTGGTAGTATTCAGCATAACCTATAGTAGGTTTAGCACATGAATGTGGCGTAAGGCAAAATGGACAAGAATATAAACTTTAAATACTGCAACTAGTTGCTAAAACCGCAAAGGTACTCCATTTTGATGAAATATCGCTTCGTTCTGGCCGCTCAGTGGTATTTTTCGTTTTTGATCTATCATTCTAAGCAAAAAATACTAGCATGCCTTGGATTCGCGCATACGAACCGAGGGCTGGGCTTTGGCCTTTGTTGGGCTAGGGTTAGTGCGCACAAGCGCTGCAAGAATATATATAAGCCATGCAAATGATCAGTTTCTAACACTGTAGCACCTCATGTGACACTTTCAGCATTTTTTTGTGAATCATTCGTGATGTTTAGTTCATATGCTTTCCTATTCACCAAATAAGGACATTGGAGAAGCTATGAGAAAACAAACACACGCCTTTTTACCTATTTTTTTATTCGTCGTTGTTTTATATTCGCAAGCGCTATTAGCCCACAGTAATTCTAACACGCAGATAACAGGAGCTTATCCGTTTGGACCAGGAACTGAGATCGAGCATGATGCGAGCCGGGATGTGTTTTTTGTTACCTCCGGTGGTGCGGTACTGGTAATGGATTTTAGTCAGTCGGGTAGCCCCGTTGTCGTCAATCAAAATATTGTTATGAGCAACCGAGTTGGCGCGATTGAATTCGATGCGACAAATAATCTACTTTATGTCGCTGCGCATGAGTTGTATGTTTGGGACGTGAGTAATATTAATAATCCTGTTCAAGTATCGCTACTTACCCATGAGAGCGCAGGTTCTCCTGGTTTCTCCCTGCAAACACTCACGCTGCAAGGGAGCATGTTGTTTGGTAGTGATGATCTTGATTTGCATGCGATTGACATTAGTGATCCAAGCAATCCTGTGTTAAAGGATACCTACACTCAATTTCACTTGCAAGGTACCGGCGACAGGGCAAGTTTTAATGGAGTTGCAAGCAAAGGCAATTTTATTTTTACGACTGGCTCTGAAATCGATATGCGTATTTTCGAATATTCGGCTGCTAGTGGAATTTCGTTCATACACTCCACTGGTTGGAGCGTGAACACCAGTCGTACGCCAGTGGTTCATGGCAATTTGTTGTATTACTATTCCTCCAGCTTTGGTTCTGGCTTGGCAGTAATGGATGTGACTAGCCGGGATACATTCTCTACTTTTTCAACCCCTGTTTATCCTGAATATTCGGTCGTTTATGCTATAGCCGGAAATACAGCATTTGTTGGCTCGAATCTCTCAGGGGTTTCTACCGCCGAACTTAACCTGATTGACATCACTGATCCATTAAACTTTTCGATACCTTTGTCAAGCGTGGCTTATCCATCGCTGATCGAATCGATAGCGGCATCGAATAATCAATTTGTGACGATGACCCGTTATGATGATTTACAAGTTAGCAATTACAGTAATCCAAGTGCATTGGTGCAAGAGAGCACTTATGTGTTAGATGGTGTGACTACACGCATCAGTCTTAATGGTTCATTGGCGTTGTTATCACAACCGTATGCGGGTGTGCATTTAGTTGATATTTCAGATCCAATGTTACCGATGCGCAAAGCAACAATCCCCAAAATTGAGTATGCCATGAATGGTGTAGCACAAGCTAACATTGCATATATTCTAGATAAACGTTTGCTGCGGTTGTTTGATATCACGGATAGCAGTGCACCTGCTTTATTAGGGCAACACACCTTGACACCGCCTATTGCTGGTGAAACTGGTTTGGCACAAGGGCTGGCTGTGAGTGGAAATATAGTCGTGGCCAGCGTATTGACCGATGTTGAAATAATTGATATTTCTCAACCGGCCAAGCCAATTCTATTGAGTCGACATGTGACACGTCAATGGGTTCGCAATATTCGTATTTATGGTAATCACGTATATTTATCAACAGGTGAGGGATTAGAGATTGTTGACATTAGTAATCCGGCCACCCCAAATGAAGTAGGTTTCTTTGCTGTTCGTTTTAATAACGATACGATTAAACAAGGAAATTACGCCTACGCGATTTCCGCGCTGGATGGATTTTATATATTGGACGTCACCAATCCCGCTAACATCACACAGGTAGGTTTCAACGATGTCATTAATAGTATTAGCGCGCTTGCAGTCAATGGAAATTATGCCATGGTCGCCAACACATATAATGGCGCACGCTTGTTTGACATCAGCGATCCGACTAAGCCGATACGCGTTGGTCTTTTCGTGGACAAAAATATAAACGGCCTGGTTCCTCTTGGAAACAATTTTCTCGCAGCGGGTCGATATGTTGCTATGAAAACCATTCGCAATTTATTAGATGATGGCATGGGCAGTAATTCTACGCCAGAACCTACGCCAGAACCTACGCCAGAACCTACACCAAGCACTACAGAAAACGTGCATGTTAGTGATCTGGATGGTAGTAGTGAAATGAAAAAGCGCAGTCGCTGGCGTGCTAAAGTTTACATCACCGTGCGTGATCACAACGGTGATTTAGTTGAAAATGCTTTAGTAGAAGGCAATTGGAGTGGTGGTGCATCGGGTTCTGATGATTGCGTAAGCGATAGCAATGGACGGTGTCGAGTGAGGTCAGACCGTGTGAGTGCCAGTCATCCAACGATCACATTTACTGTAACTCGCATTGCACACAACCGTTTGGATTACGATGCAACATTAAATAGTGATCCAGATGATGACAGCAACGGAACCTCAATCACGGTGAGTAAACCATAACCGAGTGATTGCTTCGAAACCAAGGTCAGAACACAGTAACTTTACTACGAAAAAC
>JAOUJM010000229.1 GCA_029883265.1 Gammaproteobacteria bacterium | reverse complement strand
CTTCTTCCAAGCCATCGTTTTGCATTCGTTGATAGGCTAAATCAAATGCTTCTTGCACAATAATGCGAATTTGGCGTGTGCTGCAAATAGCGCCATGACCAAGTTGTTTGCTAACCAAAGGCGTGGCGTCATCAGGTGAGGGCAGTGGACTCAGCCCTAAAAATTTTCGATAGCGTTTGAGTGCTTGCAACATGGCGTTTGACACGGTAATGATTCGATCTTTATTGCCTTTGCCTAATACATGAAACCACCAATTGCCATCTTGATCTTTGCGAAAATCACCCATCACTGGTTGTGAGCGTTTGTCCCAAACGAGTTCAGAAACACGCAAATACATGGCGTATAGTGCATTCATAATGAATAATGAGCGCTCAAAACGTTCAGGTTGTTGATTGGCGAGTTGCTCAATTGTTTCGATCACATAATCCCATTGCAAATTTGAAATACGCCGTACTGGGGCTTGCTGTTGCTGTTTAATTAGAAATTTACTTTTTTGCCGAATCAAACTCACTGGATTTAATTCGCAAATACCTTCCTGCATTAAGTATCCATAAAACGATGACAAAATAGAAAACGTCGCCTGAACAGACGATTTAGATGCCAAATAATTTTTTACATCCAATACGTGACCCTGTCGATGCGCAGATTTTGAACCGGTGACAACAAACGGTCGCCAATCCAGATTTGCGATTCGTTGACCATTTTTACTTTTAAACCGGGAATGATGTTTGGTTGCAATCCAACGGCTATGCGGTTTTTGACAAAAACGAATAAATTGTTCAATATCTTCGCGCTTAAGTTTTAAAACAGCTTCTTGACGAATTAACCAAGCCCACTGTAAGAGCCGCTCAACTTCACGGCGATACGCATTAAATGTCGCAACGCTGCCGTTATAACTCCACATAAATTTCCACGCATACTCATAATCAAGATTCGCATCTTGCGGTCGAATTGATGTAGATGCTGGGAGCGCTGCTTCAAAGTGTTTTAATTTAAATGGATCGCTTAGCTGATCTAAATTATCAAATAATGGGCAGGGTAAAGGAAACTGACTCATCAAACTCATGCCTAAGGGTTTCAATCATAAAAGCCAGTGTAGATCATCCTTGTCAATTAATCAAATTACCGATAATTATTATTATCGGTAATTACAAAGGAAAGGGGTAGTTGCCTTTCAATACAATTGCCTAAATGTAAGCTTTGCCTATTGTGTTTTGGTAATTTTAAAAAATCGACAATTACAAATCTTCAACATCTGCTTTTTGAAAATAATAGTTAACGACTTTTTTGAGTCAACACCATCTGTATGGTCGGCTAGCGTTTTCCAAGTGATTTGAATAAGACTGGAATCATCATTAATAGACCGATCCCGATAACGAGTAAAACCGTGATTGGATTATCAGATGTAGACAATTCACCGCCTAAATGGGCCAGTAAAAAGCTTGCTGGCGCAATGCCAGCGACAGTTGCAATGGTAAAACGCCAAAATGATAATGATGTAAAACCGGCTATATAACTAACAATATCAAATGAGATGAAAGGCATTAGACGTGAGACAAAAACGATTCCCATTAAAGTGTTTTGTGAACCCGCCCAGCCTTTTGCTATGTTTTCGCCTAGCCAGTGACGAATAAAATCATAACCCAGAAGCCTAGCAATGGAGAACGCAATGATAGCACCCAATGTTGAGCCGATTAATACATAAACTGTACCCCAGGTATGGCCATATAATAAACCGGCTGTCAAAGCAATTGGAGCACTGGGTAAAGGGCTCATGACAATCGCAACCGTCATAAGACTCACAATCATAACCGGACCAAACCATCCCAATGAGGCTATTCGATTTTTAAGCAGTTCTTGGTCACTTAAAAGTAATTGCACGTTGTGACGCTCAAAATAATAGAGCGAGATCACAAACAATATAATTATAAGCGCAATAATAACTATTCTTCGATACATCCTTGAATCTCTGCAAGATAGCTTAGCTATTTGCCCTTATGGTAAGTGAAATGTCCAGTAATTTTAATGCCTAACTAATTTGATTGAAAAAATAATTTAAGCAACTTTCTGTGGTGAAGCATGACAACATCAAAACGTCGTGCATTCTTAGGTGTATATAAAAATATAGGTGCCCTGATTAACATCCACCAAAACTTTGCCACCATGCCCTTTTGCATAGGCGAGCCAACCCGGCTCATGCGGGTGGCACTCGGGTATTTGTGGATGTTCTTCTTTTTTGATTCCATCATACCAAGCGACGAGCATTGGATCTGCGACTAATTGTTTGGCGATATCTTCGCTTGCGTGTTTCGCCATCGCATAATTTATAATGCTGGATTCTAGGCTTAAGTATCGTTTTTCCATTAACTTCTCCGACTGATTAAACCAAGCATTGCATATGTTTTGAACCTTGACACTCCAATATGCGAGGACTCTTTGACTAGGTCATCACTACGAAAATCAGATCCCATCCAAGGCTGCAACATCATCGAAGGTGGAATCTTGAAAGCGCGTTCAATCTTAGGTAGATAATTCCACATTTCGTCTTTAATGCGTAAAGAACCGGTACCTTTTTCTGTTGCGGGTGATTCTATGCGAATAAAACTTTTATCCGGGCGCACCATCCACAGCTTCATTTTCAAAGTGCGTTGCCGGTGAGGCGTAATCATATTCATTTCATATTGCCCTCGCACTGTTTTGCCCCATAATAACTGTTCAACTTTATCGACTAGCTGTTCACCTGTTGGCGTTGCAGTTAAAGACTGTGACTGAATAAGAATTCCAAAGTAGAAAAAAGCCTTGTTGCCTCATATTTTATTATTGATCAATCAGTTTTAGTATAGACATAGGTGTTACACTCAGGTCAATCCTGTTAACTCGCGGGTGGTGGGTGCGCGAAACGGGTTTGTTGCAGCAATGTGGTGGTTTGTTGTTTTGCCGAATTTACTATTTTTTGCCCTCCTTCAATCAGCGGCCAATGTAATTCAGGCAAGGACGGTTCGAGAACAATAATATTTGCACCGCACTGGCAAGGACACTGGTGAGTTGCAATTGGCTCGTCGGTAAGATACCAAGGATGATGGCGGTATAATAAGCGATAGAGTATTTCGACAAGCGCCCAATTTCTTGTTTTAAAATAATTGCGGATAGAGTGTTTAAATAAACGCTGAGACACATGATGCACAATTAAGGTATCCAATTGATGTCTGCAACAAATCATCTCTGTCGGTGCTAAGTCAATGACAGCGCCATCACAAAACAAATCATCACCAATAGCGACCGGTTGATATAGCAGTGGTATTGCTGCGCTGGCCATCATTGTAGATGCTAGGTCGCCGCTGGAAAAGGTTTTTTTCCGGCCATTACTCAAACTGACTGCAAGTGTAGAAAATGGTATTGTACATTCTTCAAAGGTTTTGGCGCCTAGTTGTTGATTGAGAAAATTTATGGCGGAATGGTGTTCGGAAAGTCCCGTGTAACCACGACCTCGACGGAGTGTAAAATTCCAAGCCAAACGCCACAAGGAATCAGGATTCCAGAATCGACGAGAGTCAATTTGAGAAATAACCTCTGCCCATTGGTTTAAGTCCTTACCACTCGCTAGAATTCCACCGACAATCGCGCCTGCACTACAACCAGCGCAGGCGCTAATCGGTATTTTTAATTGTTGTAGTGCCAGCAAAAAACCCGTGTGTGCAAAAACTCCTCGACCACCGCCGGAACTGAGTACGATTCCTGTTTTGCCTGTTTCATGTTCCATAATAGCCAAAAGATTAAAATCAATTTACGTACTATAGTGCCACAAAAAGAAGTACTAGTTAATAACCACCATTTGATGAGCCACACCTTTGCCCAATTGAAGTTCTTTTTTGATCTGTAAATTGTCCGGATCGATAACCCATATCAAAGGCTGCTTACGACTGGATACATAGAGTTTACCAACAGAAGCTATGAATTCCACATGATAAGGCGCATGTTTCAAGCTTAATTGTTGTTGAGATCCATGATCTAGGTCAATCTTTATTAGATTATCTGAAGCTTTGTTGGCCACAAATAGTGCTTGTTCGTTTTTGGATAAAGCTAAACCGTGTGGTGATTTGCCAACGTTAAAGTTACGGGTCACTTTTGATGTTTTTATATCCACTTCGGATACTGTGCCTTCGACTACATTTAATATGTAAATCCTTTTTCCATTTTTAGATATTGTAAAATGTTCTGGACCTTTACCGACCTTGATTTGTTGTTCCACCTCCCAACTGCTTGTGTTGATATTGCTCAACGTAGCAGAACCTGCATTGCTAATATACAAAGTATGGCCGTCCGATGTAAAACCCGCATAGTTAGGTACTTGTCCGGTTTTAATTAATTTAATCACTTTAAAAGTTTGTAGATCAATAATGGAAACCGTGCCATTTTGAGAGTGGGTTGCAGCTGCATAATGACCGTCAGGTGATATTGCCGTGTGATGACTGATTCCATCGACCTCGATCCGGCGCATGACGTGCCCATGTTGTGGGTGAATAATCGAGATATAACTTCTTTGATCACTAGTCTTTGCGCTATTTTTTGAAGATTGATGATGGGCTTGGTGCTCATCATCGTTTACGCTGCTGGGTTTGTTTGACTTCCCTTTATTTAAACCCATGGAGCCTGCGATTAAATATTCTGAGTTGGCATTGCCCGCCAATCCATGTGCATTTTCCAACTCGCCGATGCTGCCAATGATTTTATCACTCGCTAAATCGATTATCAGCAATTCATTGGTATTGCCGGTTGGCACATACATAATGGGTTCCGCAAAGCTGCTGCCGTTAATTAAGATAAACGAAATTATGATCGCAAAACAATTCCCTTTCATCGAATACTCCTTCATTTTTTTAAATTTGCACTTATCTTTTGAACAGACTTTTAAACAGATAAACCAGAGCAAGAATGACAACGATGAAAAACAATAGACCCAAACCCCAATGAGCAAAAGCAAAACCACCCATCCAACTAGATTCGTCTGACATATTATGCATCATAAATCTCCTTTGCTTACTACTTTAATTAGAATTAAATGGCGTTATTCGAGAACACCAGTCAGTGGTAACATAATCCCGCATCTATTCAAGAAAATGCTACTAGCTATTCCCAAGCTTAGTAAGTGTCGTTCTAACCACAGTAAAAATCATAAACGAGCCACTGGCAATGAGCTTTCCCCACAAACCAATCTGTTTCGTGTATTTATTTTGATTGGTGACTACAGTCAGGAAGTCATTACATAATCCAGCGGGTACATCGATTTTAAGTGAAAAATTGTCGTGTTTTCTTGGTTAACTCATGGGGCAATTTTCTAGAAAATGACCCCGGAAATATTTATAGTAATTATGGAGTTGGAAGAGATATATTGTATTTTTATAGCTATCGATTACCTATAATCACCCACATTGGCGGGGATTCTAATATTGAGTCTTTGCCCACTAGAAACTGATCCTATTTCCTAGTATCTTCATCTTCATCCTGTTTCATGGATTTACTCCAGCTGCCAAAAAGATATCCGCCCATTGCACCTAAGCTGGTTGTAACTGCGCCAAGCTGTTCTGAGGTGTTAACGACTAGTGTCGCAATGATAGTACCAAACACCACAAAATTGAGTCCGGTTACAACTACAATATCTTTTGATGTAGGCTGAGATTTTTTTAACAACAATAATGAAATAGAAAGCGATAACATCGACATGGCTGCCAATAAAGTCACATAATAGCGCTCATTGTCCAGTTCTTTATACAGTCGCTCTACATTAACTTGATCGATTTGCGGACTCGATATAGTCGAGCCAACAACCGACTCGTCAAAAACCAAAGAGTTATCATCGGAATTGGCAAAAGAATCGGCAGAAAGAATGACAAAAACAAAGAAAATGAGAGCAAATTTATACATTTTTATACCTCACCTTAAAATGCTAAGCCAACTACCAGCTTTACAAATCACAGGTTAAAGTGGCAATAGTAACTTACATGTCAAAACATAATATCGAAGAGATCGTTGATATTCATTTGATCATTATATCGATGGATGACTGAAAATAGCAATGAGGATTAAATACTTAAAGCTTTAAAACAGCAAAGAAACCATTGTTCTAAATAATTAAACCTATTTTCCTATTCGGAAATCTAGTCTGTTTGAATATCTAAGAAGACTACTAATGCTGCAAAGCAAATCAATTCAAATGAGCCTAACAAAAATTAGCGCTGTTGATCGGCCTCTAACAATCGCAAGATTTTTCAATTAGTCAGCATTGCAATTTTTTTAAACCAGTTAACTCATCACTAAACCGTGGCCTTCAATAACAGTCTTAAAAACGCTTCGCAGGCGTCGATGGAGGCGGATTCTTCCATGGTGTGGTAGCCGATGGTTGGGATTTGCAAGGTTGTGCCGTGGACAAATTCTTTAGACGCAGCGGTAATACGACCCATTTCCGTGCTACCGAGTGAGCGTGGCGCTTGTCCTTGACTGATTAGTTTGCGATTATCTTCTTCGATGAATTTGTCTTTGTATGAAAAACGAATGCCTTCTTTGACGCAGAGTTGCTCAAGGCGCTGTGTGGTTTCTAGGTTGAAAGCGGCATTAGCATCACACGTGCGTAAAACCACTTGCTGCTGGCTGGCTGTGGCGATATCACTATACGGACTGGTGTCGACAACGATTAAACTATTCGTCGATCCACCAAAACGTCGAAACCATTCTAATAAATAACGCCAGCTTTTGCCCGCCTCTTCTTGTGCTGTAAAAAAACAAGTGCCTTGAAAACCGAGATCAAACAAATGCACTAACATCGCTGCAGTGAGCACATTGTCGAGTTGCCCGACAAATAAACCATTCTCAATTCTTAGACGATCAGAAAACGCTACCGGTGTGCCTGCCACCAGATGTTTCAATCCTTCAACCTCAAAAATCAGATTGTTGCGGTTATTGCAGATGTAAGAATGTGTGATGCGACCCGCACCACGGTAAGCGCCCGACCAGGGCTCGTACGCCATCACTGGAATATGCGGAAAACGATCACCAATTTTGTTCATTAACTCTTCAGACACGGAATTTCCCAACAAATCAGAACGACTACCGGCAACAAAGGCTGCATATTGAAACTCATTGGGGCCGGTGCAAACTAAACCATGGCGGTCAATATGCGCCGAATACATGGCCGAATGTGGCTCACTGCCCTGCGCCACTAATAAACCCTCATACCAGGTCACTTTGGCACCACGCTCTTCCAGGGTGCGCTGTAATATTCGAAAAAAGGAATGCTCTGCGCCGACCACGCTGGGATGGCGTATAAGTTCTTTTAAAATATCGACAAATTGATCCAACTTAAGATCCAAATTACCTCTCCTC
>JAOUJM010000228.1 GCA_029883265.1 Gammaproteobacteria bacterium | reverse complement strand
CGTGGTAGAACAAACAGAAGAAGAGATTCTGGGTCCAATCTCTTTGTTGGGTGTTAAATTCTCGGGTCTGTCGCTACTGATTTGGTTATCACTCTCGGCGATCACCTATTTTCTACTGAAAAAGTTGGTCGTTCGGATTCATAAAATCGAACGGGCGGTCAGTACAATATCCGAGGGAAACTTGGCCATTGAATTAGAAAGTTCTGAGAACGATGAAATTGGACGCATTGCCAGTAATATAAACAAAATGACGGAAAATCTTCGTATTCTTGTAGGAAAAATCAATGCCACCAGTAACTCCTTAAGCAATTCGGCCAAAGTGCTAAGCGATGTCACGGATATCAGCAATGAAGGTGTAATGAAGCAACAACAGGAAATCGAACGCGTAGCTACCGCTATGAATCAAATGAGCACAACGGTACAGGAGGTGGCACGACACGCTCACGATGCAGCGGACGGCGCTAAAAATGCTCTTGCAGAAACTGCTGAAGGCCACGGTGTAGTATCCGACACCATGTCTTCCATTAATCAGCTTGCTTCAGAAGTGAGTCAGGCCGCAGACGTTATCCAACAACTGGAGACAGAAGGGAACAACATCGGCGCAATCTTGGATACCATTCGCGGAATTGCTGAGCAGACCAATTTGCTCGCTCTCAACGCAGCCATAGAAGCGGCTCGCGCTGGCGAACAGGGCCGAGGATTTGCAGTGGTCGCCGATGAGGTTCGCGTGCTCGCAAGCCGGACTCAGGAGGCCACACAAGAGATTCAGAAGATGATCGAAAACTTGCAGTCGGGAACATTGCGCGCCGTCGATGTAATGGAAAAAGGGAAAAATCGCGCCGACGCCAGTGTAGAAAAAGCGGAAACTGCCAAAAAATCACTTGATGCAATCAACCTTTCGGTATCCAAAATCAACGACATGAATAATCAAATTGCGACTTCCGCAGAGGAACAGACCGCTGTTGCAGAGGAGATCAATATCAACGTGTTAAACATTAGCCAGGTGGCTGAAAAGAACGCAGAACAGGCGAATGAAGCAACGGCGTCGTGTTCCGAGTTAACCACGCTTTCTCAGGAACTTTTGGTAGCGGTAAGGCAATTTAAGGTTTGATTTTTCTTACCACTTCGAAAGGATGTCCTTTATCGATTCAGAAGCATACATTGAATTTCTCGCAAGGAGAAAGTCTATGTATACATTTGATTTCGGAGAATTGCATGAAACAGAATTCAACAGAGCAATGAACGCTCACTATATTCAATTCCAGTTTACCTTAAAACAAAATAATAGCTGTCCTGGAACAATGGTCACTCGTCTTTCAAATATCTTTTAAGTGTTCGTTTTTAAATACCAAATATCTCACATAGTTTGTTATTGATGTGAATTGCATCTTGGTTTAACAAAGAATACCTAGCGCCATTTTCTTATGTGGAGTTAGAGCAGGGCTATAGTCACCTTTACGCCAGCTGGCTCTTGAAGAAGCGTTACAAATAAAAAAGGCGACAACAAGCTTAAAAAAACACAGCTATCAATCGATAATTCTTACGTGTTATTGTGTTTCTGTTAAGCATCCAATGTTTTGGAATACACTTCAACAATAATGCCTAACACTGGGATCGAGAGACTAGACACGGTAGCAATTAATATATTTGATTTGTTCAAATACACCAATGGCTGAAAGATGTTAAAAACTAGGATTGACACAAGTCTCAATAAATTGTTGACCTAATTTTGTAAATACGATTGTGTGTGTAAGTCGGCGTCGGAAATTGATTGAAGATTTCATATTGCTGGATAAATTCGAATTCCCATACATGTGATCAAGTTCATCTTTATTATCTTCATCAAATCGTTCTATTAATTGTAAACGAAAAAAATTATCTATATAACTACGAGCCAAATCCGGATTGTCTAATTCTAATAATTCGATTATGCCTAAAAAATCATTAATCACATCCTCAGCTTTATGATAGGCAATCTCAGTACCACTGGAGTGACTTATGAATAAAGTAGGAAAGTCTTTTTTTGATGAAAAATAATTAATAATTTTTGCTTCGTCTGGATTGATCTGTTTGATGATTTCAACAAAAGCCGGATGTGCTTTTGCTGCTTGTTCCGCATCGATGGATGCGGCTAATAAATTAGCAAACAGTTCACGTAAATGTGGATTATGACCATTAAATTTCAAGGCTTCAATTGTAGGACCGGCGACGCTAGGGTTGGGGGTTATGATTTGTTCGGTAGGTAGATTGCGCAATCGTTTGGTAATGCTCACGGTCAAATAGTTTTTTATTTGGTCCGCTCCCCACACCATGCCTTGTATGGGCGCCAAGGCTAATGTGATTGCTTTGGCGGTTATTTCCAAACCTTTGCCAAATTCTTTGGTCGCCGGTTGCAACAGATCTTTGTAAACTTCCGGCACAATCTCGGCTAATCCTAGTTCTTTAGCGATTTGTAATTCTTCGGGTAGTTCACCACTCATACATTGCTCTCAATTTGTGCTTCGAATTTAGAAAAAAAAACTTTGGGATAACAACAAAAAGGTTCCATAACAAATTATAGATGGTCAACGCAACGAATCAATAGAACCAACTGGCTAATTCCCTTAATCACGATTGACCAAACCCAAACGTGAGGCTTGCAAAGTGGCTTCGGCACGAGAACATACATCTAATTTTTGGTAAATGTTTTTGATATATCCGGCGGTGGTATTGCTGGTGATACCAAGTAGATTGCCAATTTCGGTGCGGTTCAATCCTTTGGCTAATAAGGTTAAAACCTCAGTTTCGCGTTCGGTTAAGTTATGGACTTCGATTTTTTCTGATGGATTGCTTGTTGAGGTTTGTTTGGCCATTTGACTAAAATGGCGCAATACCCGTCGTGCAATCGCCGGTGACAGCGGCGGTTCACCATTGACAATGCCTTGTAGACGCTTAAGCAATTCGCTTTGCGCTTGTTCTTTGAGTAAATAGCCTTGCGCACCTGCTTGAAGTGCAGAAAATAAATGATCGTCATCATCATAAATAGTCGCGACCACGCAATAGGTCTCGTTGTTCTGTTGGTGAATTTCTTTAATGAAGTCGATGCCTGAACCATCGGGCAGATTGATGTCGATAATTGCTAAATTGAAACGATTGTTAGCAATAGCCTTACGTGCATTTGCCATGGTGGCGACGGCGCTCACTTGAATCTCTGGAAAGGCCTGTTCAAGCAATTCTTGCAACCAACGACGGGTGACATTGTGGTCTTCTAAAACTAAAGCGGTCTGCATAATTTATCCTGTGGATGTGAGTGGGCAGGCGATTTCCATAATTGTGCCACGAGTATCGGATTGTAGCCAGCTTACCGGAGCATTCAATTCAGCAGCGCGTGTTTTGATATTATTTAAACCCGTACCATCTTGCCATTGTTGAGGCGGAGCAGTTTCGCCAAAATCCTGGATGCGAATTTGTATTTGATCATAGAAACATTTATGTTCAACTTTGATTTTTTTGCTGCCACTATGCTTAATGCTATTGCTGATTGATTCACGGATAATTCGACTGAGATTGATTGCTTGACGGTTATTTAAGTTAACTTCGCAGGCGTCATTTTGCTCCCACAATAATTCCATGTTGGCGGCTTGTAGACGTTGGCGACTTTCTTCATACCAGGATGCCAGGGCATCGCTTAAATGGATTTGAGTTTCATTTTTACCTAAACCACGAATGGTTTCACGTAAATTCTGTAAAGCTTTACGTGCGATTTCTATATTTTCCGGTGTTTTACAACAGTGTACCAAGGTTAATAGATTCGCGCCGACATCATCATGTAAGTCTCGCATAATCCATATGCTTTCTTGTACTCGTTTTTCCAGCGATTGATTGGTTTGAGCTAATTTCTGCGCTAATTTGTCTTTTTCAGAAATGCTTTGTTCAAGTTGATTCGCCATGTGGTTAAAAGCTTGGCTTAGTTTTCCTAATTCATCGTTATATTCATAATCCAGTTTGATATTCAGTTTACCTTGCGTGACATCAGCGACGGCCAGCGTTAGGGAGCGTAGGGGTTTAATAACAAAATGCATAAAATCTAGATATATTATTAGCGTTAGAAAACCTACAATTATAATTGTCACAAAAAATATTTCTTGAACATTTTGCTCGAATGCTGTTTCGAGTTTTTCTCGACTAAGTCCGAGTGTTAGCGTTAGTTCGAGGGGTGTGGCTATTTCAAATTTGAACTGATTAATAAGTGGCGTTTGATTTTGTATGTTACCGACGTGGGCTATCGGTTTGTTATCCGCATTCCTTAGTGTTGCAAAAGCGATATCATCATTCTTGATTAACTCATCAAGGAGGGCTTGAATACCAGGTGGGTTTAGTTGCTGGCTAATCGATTTGCTAAGCAAAAGGCCAAGCGCCTGGCCCTTATCTTCAAGATTACTGAGTTGGGATTGATATTGGTCGTGAACAAAAACAAAGGTGATACTACTGGTCATGATTGCCAAAATAAAAATAATCATGATGCCAAATTTAATACTTAAGTTTAAGTTTAAAGCCCATTTCAGCATAGTTCACCTTTGTTGTTTCGCCGCTATTGTTTGACAAACAATGGTTAGATATTGACTAGTAATTCTCGTTCTCCAAGTATATAGCGTACTACATCGACATAATCAAACATCAGTGATAGGCACATGGTAACAATACAGACTTTAGCCCAGGCCAATAGAATTGGATAAGCTTGCATGGCTTTGATTTGTCTTACTAAGTAATAAACTATCGGCGTCCAAAACAGTACATGCGCCAAACCTAATAAGCGTGATAAGCCGGCCTCGCTGAATAAAAAAAGTGCGAACAAGGTCATGGCCAATTGCACCAGTACTATTCGTCGTGCTACTGCATGCTTCATTAGTAACAGCGGTGCGATAAAGCTTACCAAAAACATCCATGACAACCACAAAATCAAATGTGTCGGTAAAAGCGCGGTTTGTTGCATGATCTCATTAAATATATCAGGCATGTTCAATCTCCTTAAAAACACGCCCCTGCACAATCAGGGGCGTTGCATTTTTATGCAATACTTGGGTTGGCCCTGCCTGATTGATAATCAGATTGGTGCGATGGCTGATATTTAATTTGCGCAATTTTGCGTTCACGCATGGCCAGAAATATGGGGATTGCGATAGCCGGGGAGGGGAATACGCAAAGCGCCATATAAGCCCAAGCATTTTTCATCTCTAAGGTACGTGCTTGGAAAAACATCCATACACCTAATGCAAGCGTTAAAGCGATCACTTCAATTGTTGCGAATAAAGCCACTGGATTGGATATTGCGGTGTTAAGAAATAAAGAGAAATTCACTCCGTGTTGTTGTATAAATGCATAAATCGCATAATCTAAACCAATACTGGCAATGATGGCGACTTCGAGGAAGAATAGTTGATAATTAGACCATTTCATGGGGATCTCCTTGTTGGGTTTTGTTAATTGCTAACTACTGTGTGAATTATCGTCACAAATCACAAGCGGACCTAGCCCATACTTGGGGGGCTGCATATGGGGGATAAAACTGATCGGCTCAAACTTAGGCACTTATGACATTACGACGAGGGCAAAGGAAATGTCTCGTAAGTTCTATTTTGTGATAGTACTTTTCACTATACTAATAGACAGTCCAGCACTTTGTGCATTTGAGCTCATTGCCCATCGTGGTGTATATCAGACATTTTCTCGTGAGAATTTAGATAATCAAACCTGCACTGCAACTCGTATTAATCCACCTAGTCATGGCTATATAGAAAACACAGTTGGTTCTATAGAAAAAGCTTTTGCGTTAGGCGCGACTATGGTGGAAATTGATATTCATCCGACTCGGGAGGCGCACGGACAACCTCATTTAGTGGTTTTTCATGACTGGACTTTAAACTGCCGCACAAATGCAAGCTGCGAACAAGGATGCCAATGTAATGATAACAATCAATGCGTCACTCATGATCAACGTCTGAAATATTTAAAAGAGCTGGATATTGGTTATGGCTATACCTCAGATCAGGGAAATAGCTATCCGTTTCGTGGAAAATTTATAGGTCAAATGCCTCAATTCAATGACGTGGTGGATTTGCTTTACCGGTGGCCAAAGAAACAGCTTTTAGTTAATCAAAAAGATAATCGTGTGCAAACGGTGAGACTTTTTCTAGATATAATGAAGAATTATCCTTTACAGATCAAACAACGAGTACATTTTCCACATAACTTGCCAGCGGATCATGGTATGAGTGAGCTGCATAATTATACAAAAAATATCAATACCATGAGTGCCGTCAAGACTTGTTTGAAAAAATATATTTTGTTGGGTTGGGGTGGTATCTTTCCTCAGGCCTGTGAGAAAATCAGTATATTTATTCCATTGCAAGAAACCATGCAGCGTTTTTTAGGTGATTGGGCCAGTGACATAAAAGTAATCGACTTCATCTGGGGTTGGCCAAACGATTTTATAAAAAAAGCAAATCAGCATCAGTCACGAATCTATGTTACTCAAGTTGATACTAAGGAAAGCTGGGATGAAATACATGGATTACCGATTCATGGAATTATGACCGACCGAATTGAGGTCATAGCTCCGCTGATGCAGAGTTTACATTCAAAATAAGTGAAAAATAATGCCAGTTTGCCTTGTTGACATTAAGATGCTCCGCTAGAGTTAAAGCTTCTAGATAAGAATTTGAAGAAGGCCAATGTGTTTTTCAGCGAGTGCAAGCTTTTCAGCTGCGGCAGTGCTATTACCTGCTGGTGTCTTGGCCTTACGCTATACACGAACATTCAATCAACCTTACTGGGTGTTGGCGATATTTCCTTTAGTGTTTGCTCTTCAGCAAATAATTGAAGGCGTGTTATGGTTAACATTTACAAATGATAATAGCCAACAGACACCGAATATTTTCGCACTTAGCTTTTTGTTTATTGCCTTATCATTCTGGTTGTTTTGGGTGCCGTATTCAGCTTATGTATTAGAAGACAAACCTCATAAAATTAAACTGCTTAAGACACTAACAATTATAAGTACACTTTTCGGTTTGTCTTTGTTTTTGCCCATTATCATGGGCAAAAGTATATTAATGATTTCACAAATTCAGCATTCGTTTGTTTACGAAGTTGAATTTTTACATATGCAAATTATGCCTAGAGTCTCCGTGCGAGGAATGTACGCCATTTTTATTCTGTTGCCCTTGTTTTATAGTTCACACAAACAAATAAGAATTTTTGCTGTGATTATATTGCTGAGTCTTATCAGTTCAGCACTTATTTATGGCTATGCATTCATTTCCGTATGGTGCTTTTTCGCGGCCTTGATGTCTATTTATCTCGTTTATGTTTGCAAACAATTATCAGTGAGAACCTGGACCCTACTAGAAAA
>JAOUJM010000488.1 GCA_029883265.1 Gammaproteobacteria bacterium | reverse complement strand
GGCGGTAAAAATGGAAAAAACCGTCATGACGGTTTTGCTTTCGTTTTTCTTTTTGATTTCAGGATTTAGTTTGCTTGCAGCCTTGGTCATGCTGGTCGTGGATAAACAGGCAGATATTGCCATTTTGCGTACCTTGGGTTCGACCCCACGATCAATTATGAGTATTTTTTTGTTGCAAGGCTGCATTATCGGGTTTGTTGGAATTCTTATTGGCAGCGTGGTCGGCGTGACCTTGGCGGTGAACCTAGAGTCGATTGTTGCCTGGATCGAGAGGGTTTTTGATATCGTATTTTTAGCGCCGGATGTTTATTACATTAGTGATTTACCGTCGGATTTAAAACCAAGTGATGTTGGTTTAATCTGCATTATCGCATTCCTATCGAGTATTCTTTTTACCTTATACCCCGCGTGGCGGGCCTCCCATGTTCAACCAGCGGATGCATTACGTTATGAGTGATATTGTATTAACTTGTAAGAATCTGCAAAAAAACTTTGAGGAAGGCAAGCTTAGTGTCAAAGTGTTGCACGGTATTGATTTAGAAATCAAAGCAGCCGAACGTGTAGCAATTGTTGGTGCATCAGGCTCGGGTAAATCAACCTTATTGCATTTGCTTGGTGGCTTGGATAAACCTAGCGCTGGCACTTTAAATATTCTTGGTCAGGATGTATATGCCTTAAACGAAGCGGATCGAGGTCGTTTTCGTAATCAAAACTTAGGTTTTGTTTATCAGTTTCATCATTTATTGCCAGAGTTCACTGCGATTGAAAACGTGGCCATGCCATTACTCATTCGCAAAACACCGCCGAAACAAGCCGAGCAAGCGGCAGTTGATATGTTGCAAAAAGTAGGTTTGGGTGAACGTTTGCAACATAAACCCGGTGAGTTATCCGGTGGTGAACGTCAACGTGCCGCCATCGCTCGCGCCTTGGTCACCCGCCCTAAATGTGTCTTAGCCGATGAACCCACGGGTAATCTTGATCACAACACCGCCGACCATGTGTATGAAATGATGGTCCAACTCAATCACGAAATGCAAACCAGTTTTGTGGTTGTGACGCATGATCCACGCATGGCAAATCGTATGGATCGAGTAATGCATTTAAGAGACGGAATGCTGCTTGATGAATAATTCTATTTTTCTACATCATTCATAAAGTTTTCAAAACTCATTTTGGTAAAGCACTGATACTTCGTGCTAAATCGCCATTTATTTTTGGCTAGGGTCGTTTTAGCAAATGGTATGTGTTTATTGTTTGTCGTTGTTTATAAAATAGAAAAAAATTCCTAAACTTCCTTCAATTCGCTTAATCATTTTTAGGTACTTCAATTAGGAAGCTAAGAATTTCCTAATGTTTTAATAAAAATATTCCATAAATCATAGCAATAATATAACCGCATGCAATATGTGGCAATGGACCATAGATTTTTGCGAGGCCCAATCTTCTTCAATGAGTCATTTTTTCAACGCAGTGATTCATTTTTAATTCTTTTCTCAACAAGTAAAATCGAACATGAGGGCGATTAATACCATCGCGGTATTTACTTCATATGTATATGTTGCACAATAGGCAATATCGCTACCGTATCAATTAGGAAAAAGGGGCAATCCATGCCAAGAATATCCGGATTTGTTTTTTTAATATGTTTCAGCTCTCAGGTATTTGCTAATCAGGTGGATGAAAGCAATTGGACCACATTTGAAGCCAATAAAACTGCCAAGGCCGCTGAAGTGAACAACAATTTTAATGCCTTGCGCACTGCGGTCAATGATAACGCAAGTGTTATCAACCAACTGGTCTCATTGGGCTTGGTTCCTAATCTATTAAGCAATGGTGGATTTGAAATTAGCT
>JAOUJM010000487.1 GCA_029883265.1 Gammaproteobacteria bacterium | reverse complement strand
CACCGGGCATACGGATCACGTACCACGGCGGTTCGGTTGATTGAGTCAATTCACTCATTGATACACACTCGGCAATCCCAATCCTGCAAAGTATTTGTTAGGTAAAGCATAATACAAAGCAGCAGTTACTAGGACACCCATGCTAACTAGCAGTTACTAGGACACCCATGCTAACTCGGATTTAAATCAGCTTCCGACAAAAACAGCCTCTTTAGATTATTTATTCTGTTGTCGGGCCGATTTTCCCTTTTTTAATCATCACGTCATCAAGATAAAAATTACCACGAGCATCTTCAGTATGTGGCCAGTTCCCTATTATTGAGAAATGAATAAGTGGCCCCAAGTTCAGTTGGTCCTCATCAAGCAGCGCGACGTCTAAATCAGTGCTATTTTCTTCGCCAGCAAATAATTGATAACGACCATCACCCACATTTAACCCCGTTTCACGGGTAAACATTTCCTCCAAGTAATACCATTTACCTTTTTCAATCGACAAACCCGTAAACTGATAGCCAAAGTAGGCATCCACCTCAAGGAAAAGACCACTGGATCTCACTGCGATCACCGCAATAATTGAATTCGGAGGACCGCTTTCATTCCTAAAATTTACATAAGCCAATTTCAAACCAACATTAACAAAATCGACTTGCTCATCTAGCATAAAATATTTTCTTCGAGATAAGGTTTCGCCATAGGCAAAATCTTCGGGCTGAATATTCTCTAAATAGTTAATCCCTAAATTACAGTCGACTCGTCGCCCTGGCTCACCACCAATAACACCATTTACGCCACACTGATAGCTAACCCGTAAATCATCGCCAGCAATAATCGTATTCCGATCAAACATTGAAAGTGCATCAGGTGTCTGTTGATTGAAACAAACCGTCGCGCTGTCTGAACTGGTAATCTGCCAACGACTCCATCCACCACTTCGGTTGTATATGTGCGGCCCCCAAACACCACCAGCAAGTTGTAAACAACTCTCCGCCAATTCTGCCTCGGTAACCGTATGCGCACGTGCACCACAACTATTACACCAATTGTTGCGATTTTCGAATGCCAAACGCAGAACTTTTCCACCAGAGCGTGCTTGTTCAAATTCAATAATATTATAAATATCATTTTTACCAAACATCATGCCATAACGATTATCTGCGGAAAACGGCTGCTCCCATTTCCAAGGCGTTGTTCGATTTAAGCCGCCCACGGAATCAAAATTATCTTCGAATAAAACACCGGGTTGAGGCTGCTGTGCTACCAAACGAAATATCGCGGTAATCTCGCAATCACTTTGTATATTTCTAAGTTGATACTCTCTATTCTGTAATTCGCCATCACATCCTATTACCGACTCAATCTCGTATCCCTCGTCGGGCAATACTGTAAACAATTGATCACTCGAATAATCAAAATTCAAATCTTCCGATGGGCTGATCGAACCACCTTTGCTGATGTTCAACTGAATATTGAATGTAGTCACTGCAAATTCGACTTGAAGTGTACAATCCGCATGTATTGGTTCGCTGATAAACTGATTATCTTCGACTTGACCTTCACATCCATTTGTCGAAGCAACTTCGTATCCCGTATTCGGTGTTAAATAAAATATTGCACTCGCCCCCGGACTTAATTGGATTTGTTCAGGCGATACACTACCGAATTCATTTGTCGTGGTACTTAAAGTGTAAAGCGGAACAGTGTCTGTAGGTGAATCACAAGCATGTAGTAATAATATAGCACCCAATGAAAATAATCGTTTCAAGCTTGTTTTTCCCATTTTAATGCCCTTGCCCTATAGGTAATTGTCTCTGCAATGTATACATAACACAGAAAATGAGAAAAGCAGAATAATCATG
>JAOUJM010000227.1 GCA_029883265.1 Gammaproteobacteria bacterium | reverse complement strand
AATTGCTGATAAATCGCGGTCGCGCCAAGTTGCCATTGCCACTGTGGTGATGATAAAGCACTTGTTTCGACAGCAAATACTTTTTGTTGAGTTATCGCTATTACCAAGAAAAGCACTAAAGTATTTGGAAAGCTCTTAAGCATTTTGAATTTTGTCGATAATTAGTTTTTAGTTTTGTATGTGCTGACCATGATACCAAGCCATACAGAACAGGCACAGCTAGCAAGCACGTTTTAAGTATAAGTCTTGCAGCTCATGCTTGGCTAGTATATTCACACATTATTTTGATGAATCACTTATCTCATAAACAAGCACTATGCTTCCATTGCCTGGGCGGCTAGGGTGATTATCTTTTTTTCTAACACGGGAATAAAATCATGCTGGCCGAACAATGCCGAGCGACGTAGATTAGTATTTAATTGTTAAAAGATAAACACCCACTTTTTTATGTCCTGAGCCAACTGCAAATTTGCTTCTCGCTTAAAACAACACTCAATATAAACCTCTAACCTAACCAATAGAATCTTTATCAAGTCGTTGCTTTCTAGCTTAGAAAACTAACTAGCGGTTTCGCATGAATAGTCAGCTCAAACCATAGAATTTCACTTCACAAAAAACCTAGATAGTTGCAAGCTCCTGCTGAATTAGAGAATACTATTTGGAGACCCAACCACTTGATGTGCAAATGTAAAGCAGAGAATTGATAGCATCTACTTTCATACGGCCATGGTGATTCTGATCCAAACAATCCTCTGATGGAGGAACTACCCCATTACTGGTGTCGAGTTGAACATAGCCTTTCACTTGTAGACGGCTTTTGGGCCAAGCCGTACCAATTCCAAACTGGCCATCGCCCGTCATTCTCATATGGGTAACATAATCATTAATATCCGCATAATTGTTCATACTGCGAAACCAAATACCATCTAACAATGTATCAGCTTCGGGGTTGATTGTTTCAGGCCCTGAATTCAAAACTAAAGCACCATTACTTGAATTTGATGCCAGATGCCCACCTTTTATGTGAATGATTCTGGCTTCGAGATCCCCTGATTTGGTTACCTGTAGTTTCGAAACACCTATGCCCGTTTGTATTTCAATTAAATTTTTATCCGAAAACGCGTGACCGTTAAGCACACCTGCTTGGTGCTCAGCATTGATCTCAAGTTCAGTATCACTGATCACGCTGGCAACTACAAAATTCTGCGATGGGGCATTTGTATCACCGCCTTCAATCCTAATGGCATCACCCACACGAATCTCTTGAGTAAAAATCGTTTCGTTGCCTGTAACTTTGCTTCCTCCCGACCCGATTGTGATCGTACCTGTTAGCTGTTGGTCTAACATTCCTTTAATCACACCTTTCTGCTCGATCAAACCAGTCAATTGAGTTTGATTGTCATTGACAGCTGTTTTGACTGCATCAAAATTTTCATTTACCTGAGCGGCTTGCGCCTTAGTATTGGCTTGAAAGGTATGCGGAACGTTTAGCTCCGAAGCATTACTAATACTCATAGCAAAAATCAAAATAAACATAACGAGACTACTAGTTAAGCTCAAACCACTTGCTTTACTCATCATAATTACTCCTTTAATCACCACGACTTGCACTGTATGAAATTACTTAAATTTACATCAGCCTTAGCTCTATTTCTCGGCTTCCATATCCGCATCCAAATTCAATTCATCGCAAAAGCGATAAAATGCTTGCTTTAACTTGCCAACAGCTTGCTCTGCCGGTATTCCGATCGTCATTCGCATGGCAAACATGGTGGTTCCGGTGTGGGGGGCAGCATATGAAGACGTTTCCATTTGCTCGATATTAATTTTACGTTGGGCAAAAAAGTCCGCGACTTCGCGCACGATACCCGGGTGATCCATCGATACAACTTCGATATTATAGGGCAGCATTTTGTCAATCAGTTGTCGCGCGCTGGTACGTTTACTTAGAATGGTCAAACCCAGACTTTGCTGGCATTCATCAATCCCGGCTTCAATTTTTTGGATGCTATCTTCACTGCCATCAATAAGCATAATAAGAGCAAATTCGCCACCTAGCACAGCCATGCGACTTTCTGTAATATTGCCATCTTGTTGTAGAATAAATTGAGATAAGCCATCGACCAAGCCCGCACGATCAGGCCCCATAGCAGACAAAACCAGAAAATTACTCATACTCCCTCCTCGGCTCAAATAAGATTCATTGGATGAAATAGTTCATAGTCTATAGTTTCTCACGTACCTAGACCAGAAAAATTGGTGGCATTAGCACCTAGCGTGTTTGCCCCATGTGAGAAGGTTCAGGAACACAATACAAACATCAAGCCATGTTAAAACCCATGTATATTGGCCTCATTGGCTCATGATTAAACGTTGCAAGTTTTTGAAAAATCATCGTCAATATGATAACAAAATTAAGCTCCACTTGAACATCGCAAATAAACAGACTTCCACTTTTCACCACTGACTATGGAAAATTATAAAACTACACGATTCCTTTTCCAACCGATCAATTTTATGTTGCACGGTGTGTTTGTTTGCTTATTCGAAATACATCAGGAAATTTTTTTTCACTCAAATAATCGATGCATACATTAACCACCCTAAATATAAAGCCGCACCAAAAATACTATGCATTGATAAATTAATGATTCGAGTCATTGTTGGCTTAGGCGCAAATCTAGCAAAAATTCCCATGCCCAAACCGGGCTGAAGCACAAACCACGGTACCAAAACAGTGGCGAGTCCAAAAATAATTGCCGACAGCAAATCCGGCTGCGCGTGTAAAAGTGCCAGGTAAATAAAGGCATAGACTATGCCTATCACATAATGAAGCACCCAGCCAATAGCGGCTTCAAATTTAACTTTGTCACTTGCTGCAATCGGCTTGTGAATCACTTGCCCTTTAGGTAAGTGAGCAAACCATCGTCCAACCATCGCCCAATTGGTGGTTGGCAATTTAAAGCCTTTACTTAAAATTTCCGCCCAAACATCGATGGTGAGGGTCGCAACAAACCCCATCGTCAACGCTGCAAATACTATATCCATGGGTTATACCTACTATGTGTTTTTTCTGAATGATAAAATGCCTTACTTCACTGCGAGCAAAAAACATGGCGATTTGCACGAAATGTGCATCGTAGCGAAATCACACCCATTGCTCATGTCTTGCAATCATCAATAATTTCAATCAAGTCGGTTTCACCAAAATCCAAAGCAAACTGAGATAGCAGCGTACTCACTTGACCGCGATGATGAACTTGATGAAGAAAAAGATGATTGATTAAACTAGAAAACGGTTTTGAAAACGCTTGACCACGCATATTTGTATAAACAATACATTCATCCATATCAGTGTCGACCAGTTGATTTACCCATTTAATTATAATTGCATCAATTTTTTCTCTTTCTGCTTTTAACTGGCTAAAATTTTCAAATAGAATAGCATCCAAGCTCGCAGGTTTATTCATGATAATAATATCACTCAGTACTTCTTGACTGGATAAATGCGTGGAAAATCTTTTCAACCAAATAATATCACCGACCAAAATGTGATTTAGACTGCCAAGTACTGATTTAAAAAAAGCACCTTTGTCTTCACGCAACTGAGTGTCTGACAATTTTCCGGCCGCCGCATATTGTCGCTGATTCATTAATTGATTATATTCAGCCAAGAGGATTAATTGTTTTAGTTGAGTCGCCATTTATACTCTACTTATATAGTTTTCTTTTGAAGGACACCTCAAACTTGCATCGATTCGAGCATCACACTTTCACTGCTTTGAGGATGCTACAAAAGCTTGAATAAAGTCGATCCACTTGCGTTTCCCTCGTTTATTCAAATGCAAACTATCGCGCGTATAGTCCCGACGAAGTCGTCCACTACCGTCATCCATTATCCCCCATAAATCTATATAGGTCACATTTAATTGTTCAGCTATTATTTCTATATGCTGGTTCAATTCTTTGATCGCCTCAGCGAATTTCGCCTGTCGTGGCATCACGCTTTGCACATAAATGTTTGTTTTAGGAAAAACCGTATTTATCTTTTTAATAATGCTCTCAATATTTGATAAAAGCTCCTCCAGGCTTACTCGACGAAATGTGAACATATCATTCGTTCCAATCAGTAAAAAAAGTTGACTTGGCTCAGCGCCTGATGTGATCTGCTGCAAACGCGACAACACACCAAAACTAGTATCACCAGCAATGCCAAAATTATGCGCCCTAATTTCGGGAAACGCCGCTTGCCAGTCATTCCACTCCGTAATACTGTCTCCTAGAAAAACAACATCACCTTCTTCTATTTGAATTTTTTCTAGCTGCCTAAGCCTGGGCTTATACTTCAGCCAGTAGACAAACCAAGGCATGCGGATATTAGCTGATCCTGGATTTGCATATTTACTCATTGCACTGCTTTACCCTTACATGGCGCGAAAACATATTGTTACCCAATTCACTAAGAAACTGAAGAACAATATCACCTCAACCAAAACACTAAATAATAGTTACATTTGCTAGAACAACCCTCATTCTAACAAACACCTGGCTATTCATTTTGAACCACAACTTGAAGATTAAACCCTTCATTCTGATCGGGCGGTTGAAAATATTTGCTCACTTCAATAAACATGGATTCAGTGTCAAAGATCGCCCTTTCTGGTTGCTGCAAACGTCGTTTCCCAAGCTGTTTTAGACAAACATCATCGCTCACATTAAGATAAATGAGTTCGTTCGGCGCATTCGCTTCATCAATTAACTCTTTAAACCACTTTCGTTGTTTGATGGTGTTAGCAGGAAAATCCATAACCACACTAACACCGGTTTTCAATAATTGTAATACATGGGATTTGATCACTGGTTTCAATAATGTCGAATAATGCAAATAATCATCAAAGCTAGTGATTTGTTTAGGGTACAGCATCGATAACCAATCATCTTCGGAAATCAATATCGCATTTCGTTCCTGTGAAAGCTGTTTCGATTTTGTCGATTTCCCTGCACCCATTTTGCCGCAGAATAATATTAATGTACCTATATTCACTTTCTGTCCTTTGCATGCAGAGCAGTTTGCTTTTGCCGAACAACTGAATACTTTCGACGCTCACGACTCAAATCTTGCCGATTCCCAGGCGTGTATGGCATGCATTCGTGTTTCGCCCCAATGGTAGCCGCCCAATTTACCGCTTTGTTGTATGACACGATGACATGGAATAAGAAAAGCAATTGGATTGGCGCCTATGGCTGTACCAACCGCACGAGCCGCTTTGGGCTTTCCAATATGACTTGCGAGCTGCGAGTAACTGGTCACACTCCCCGGTGGAATCTGCAATAAGGCTTTCCATACACTAATTTGAAAGTTGGTTCCCGACACATGCAGAGAAAGTGGGCGATCTATTTTCATATTTTTGTTAAATATAGACTCAATTATTTCAACAGTGCCAGCATAATTCTCATGTGTTTCTGCCTGTGGCCACCTACAACGTAATTCTTGCAGCTGAGACGCCGCATCATGTTCATTTAGAAACGCTAACTTACAAATTCCTTTTGAGGTTTTAGCAATAAAAATCAATCCAAAAGGCGTGTCATGTATTGCATATTCAATGGTAACGCCGGCACCTCCTTTTTTGTAGTCACCCGGTGTGACGGCTTCTAGATTAATAAAATGATCATACAAACGGGAACTACTGCTCAGCCCAACGCGGTCAGACACTTCTAACAGCGATTTTGATTCTGTGAGTAGTTGTTTTGCTCGCTCAACCGTGAGTATTTGCAAAAATCGTTTTGGCGTGACACCGGCCCATCGACAAAAAAGACGTTGAAAGTGAAACGGACTCATATGTAAATGCGCAGAGATTTCTTCAAGCGAGGGCTGTGTTGCCACCTGTTCACTAATAAATGAAATCGCTTTTGCAATTCGCTCGTAGTCAGACATCGCTTTTCCTGCCACTTAAGTTCACCGCTTTAATCACTCATTCTGTATTCACAGAACTTAAGTATGATTGATGGAAACGCCGCCATCAACTAGCAGCGCTGAACCTGTGGTGAAGCTTGAAGCATCAGAGGCCAAATACAAGGCAGATTTTGCTATTTCTTCGGCTGTAGCCATTCGCTTAAGCGCATAGAGGTTCTCGATGAAGGCAATTTTTTCTGGCGTATTGGCAAAGGCTCTACCCATGGGCGTGTCAGTTGCACCAGGCAAAAGCGCATTGACTCGTATACCACTAGGCCCAAACTCAGTTGCAAGCGCTTGCGTCAGTCCAATAATTCCTGCTTTACTTGCCGAATATGCAGCAGTTTGTGGAAATCCAGCCGTGTATCCAACAAAACTTGAGGTAAAAATCAGCGATCCCGAACCACGCGCTAACATTGCAGGCAGTTGATACTTAGCGCCCAAAAATGCACTGGTCAAATTGCTATTGAGTGTATCCTGCCACTGCGCAAGATTCACTTCGCGAGTGTCACCTATGCATTCCATAGCGCCTGCATTATTAAAGGCGATATCAAGTCCACCAAAATGATCCTGCGCAAACTCGACTAAGGATTTTGCAAAGTGTTCATCCCTAACATCACCTGCAAGCGCAATAGCAGTGCCACCCGCATTATTGATTTCTTTGACCAAAGTCTCAAGTTTAGGCTGACGTCGCGCAGTGACAATGATTTTTGCGCCCTCTTTAGCAAATAGTTTAGATGTGGCATACCCAATGCCCGAACTCGCTCCGGTAACAATGGCAATCTTCTCAGACAAGGAATTCATAATGCTGACCTTCCAATTAATAATTAATCAGAAAGTATTATGCAAAGCGTGGATAAATTAGACGAGCCGAATCTTGCTATGTTTGCGATAGTTGTTCCATATAATTGAGCATCGTATGCATGAAGTTAATTATGCGGTTTAAGCTTTAAAGGCAATCGCTTCCGCTACCGACGACGCCGATGAAAACACGCCATTGCTTGGCACCGGACATATTTTGGCAGTACTGCTACTCGTGCAAATTGCGATGATAAAAATCAAAACCCAGATAAATGCTTAACTATTTATTGTTTCCATTGAACTGAACCATGCTTTTGACCTTAGTGTATTATTAGGAATTTTGCCACGGAACAATTAATAGTTTTTGGGGAATGGTGAGACTTTTTTGATGGCTCAGGAAATGTTGACTCACAGACTTCGAATTTGTTAATCAATTGGGATTGAAATTTGTTTTTATATTTAATTTATGGGCTCTGACCCCTGTATTCAATATTACTTATTATTCAGTCACGACATTCACCTGGTTTGAATGGTCACTTTCTTCGCCTTCTTGGTTAAAGGCAGTGATAGAAAATGTATAAGTACCCGGCTCAAGGTTATCGACACGATAGGTGACAATTTTGGGGTCGGTGATGGTTTGCAATTGCACAAACCCTTTGCCTTCATCGATGTAAACAATGTGACCAGCTAAGCCCAACAACTCGGACTCAT
>JAOUJM010000226.1 GCA_029883265.1 Gammaproteobacteria bacterium | reverse complement strand
GTACCCATGTGGCCGGTACACACCTGGTTACCCGATGCGCACGTGGAAGCACCTACCGGTGGTTCCGTGATCCTAGCGGCAATCATGTTGAAAATGGGTGGTTATGGTTTCTTACGTTTTAGTTTACCCATCACGCCCGGTGCGAGTAATGATTTTGATTGGTTAATTATTTTGTTATCAATTATTGCCGTGGTTTATATTGGTTTTGTTGCTTTGGTGCAGCAAGACATGAAAAAACTCATTGCCTATTCATCGATTTCACACATGGGTTTTGTCACTCTCGGTTGTTTCATTGCCTTTTGGATTTACGATAATACACAATCCTATAATGGCGCGGCCATGGCCATTGAAGGCGCAATGATGCAAATGATTTCCCACGGTTTTGTTTCCGGTGCATTGTTCTTATGTGTTGGTGTGATCTACGATCGAATGCACAGTCGGGATATTTCCGCTTATGGCGGGGTCGCGAATACCATGCCTTGGTTTGCTGCCTTCGCCGTGTTATTCGCCATGGCAAATGCAGGTCTACCCGGCACCTCTGCATTCGTCGGTGAGTTCATGGTTATACTTGCGGCGATGAAAGCCAATTTCTGGATTGCTTTTCTTGCTGCCACCACATTAATCATTGGTGCGGCTTATACCTTGTGGATGGTTAAACGAGTGTTCTTTGGTGAAGTCGCCAATGATAATGTCGCCAAATTAAAAGATTTAAATGCGCGGGAATTTTTAGTGCTTGGCATATTAGCCGTGCTTACATTACTCGTTGGTGTCTGGCCAAATCCATTATTAGAGGTCATGCACCCCACGGTGGATAATTTAGTCACGCATATCGCGAATCCAAAATATTAAGGAATATGAGTCATCATGAGTGTTGATGTAAAAGAATTTATACCTTTAATGCCTGAGATTTTCTTGCTCAGCATGGCCTGTATTATTCTTATCGTGGACTTGTATTTGAGCGATGCAAACCGTTCGATTACTTATGGTTTGTCTGTCATCAGTCTGGCCATTACCGGATTAATCACCTTTCAACTCATGCCCACGAGTCCTGAAGTGGTGTTAGCAGGCACCTTCGTCAGTGATCAAATGAGTGCCGTGTTGAAAATGTTTGTATATTTAGTCACGGCTATTGTCATGGTGTACTCGGGCAAATACCTCAAAGATCGTTCTATATATAAAGGCGAATTCTTTGTGCTGGTATTGTTTGGTGTGCTCGGCATGATGGTTATGATTTCTGCGCATAGCATGTTAACCATTTATTTAGGTTTGGAATTATTGTCCTTATGCCTATACGCCTTGGTGGCGATGCATCGTGATTCCATGAATGCGACTGAAGCGGCAATGAAATATTTTATACTCGGTGCCTTAGCGTCAGGTTTATTGTTATATGGTATGTCGATGCTGTATGGCGCATCCGGCACTTTGGATTTAGGCGAGCTAGCAAAATTCATCGCCGCAGGCGACCAAACCGATTTAGTCTTATTAATGGGTGCGGTGTTCGTCGTGGTGGGTTTAGCATTTAAACTCGGCGCCGTACCGTTTCACATGTGGGTGCCTGATGTGTATCACGGTTCACCAACTGCAACCACCTTGTTCATCGGTACTGCGCCAAAGCTGGCAGGCTTTGCCATGATTATGCGTTTATTGGTCGAAGGCATGGGTGACTTACACGCCCATTGGCAAGAGTATTTAATTATTCTTGCGGTCTTGTCCATGGTGATTGGTAATGTGATTGCAATTGCGCAAACCAATTTAAAACGTATGCTTGCCTACTCAACCATTGCTCACATGGGTTTTGTTTTGCTCGGCATACTCGCCGGAAATGAACAAGGCTATTCCGCAGCCATGTTTTACACCATTGCTTATGCCATTATGGGCTTGGGTGGTTTTGGTATGATTTTATTGCTCAGTCGAAAAGGTTTCGAAGCCGAAGACCTCAACGACTTCAAAGGGCTTAATGATCGCAGCCCCTGGTTTGCCTTCATGATGTTAATATTCTTATTCTCCATGGCTGGTGTACCGCCCACGCTCGGTTTCTACGCCAAGCTTGCGGTGCTTCAAGCCGTTGTAAATATCGAAATGGTATGGCTAGCCATTGTCGCCGTGATTTTTTCCATCGTTGGTGCTTTCTACTACTTACGCGCCGTAAAAATCATGTACTTCGACAAAGCCGAAGATCATTCACCCATCACCTCAAGTGCCGACATGCGCGCCACCTTAAGCGCCAATGGATTATTAGTCGTTGCTCTAGGAATTTACCCTAGTGGATTAATCGCACTGTGTGTGCAGGTGTTTAGTTAAGTTTTTTGTACTGCGTAAATCTGAATAAAAAAAACCGCAGCTTAAGACTGCGGTTTTTGTTTTAAAACATAAAAATTTATGCATAACTTCTTTTCTAAATTAAACCGCCTAACAAAAACCAAACATTCGTCTTTCAACATAATTCAAGCTCACAATTGATCCAGAGGACTCACAGTTCCTGCATAGTGTTTTCCAAGAACATGAGTGTAAATCTGAGTGGTTTCTACTTTATTGTGACCCAGAAGTTCTTGTACAGTGCGAATATCGGTACCGTTCGATAACAAATGGGTTGCGAAAGAATGGCGCAAAGTGTGACAAGTTACCCGCTTAGTAAGAATCCTTGCCTTTATCGTTGCGCCTTTCAACGCTCTGCGAATGACAGTAGGGTGCAAGTGATGTCGACAAGTTATGCCAGTAATCGGGTGCTCGCATAAGCTGGAGGCTGGGAAAATAAAAGCCCACGCTGGTGATTTATACGCATTCGGCGATTTTCTAAAAAACGCATAAGGAAGTGAACTACCGACGCCGAGTTTATTATCTTTTGATTGGGTTTCAATGGCTTTTTGAATAAAAATTTTCAACTCAGGAACCAGTTTTGGACTTAAAAGCGTTTGCCGGTCTTTTTTTCCTTTCGCATCACGAATGGTTAATGCGTTTCGATACAAATCAATGTCTTGCACCCGTAAACGTAGACATTCAGTCACACGAAGACCACTACCGTACATCAGCTAAATAATCAGTCGGTCGCGACCTTTCAGATTACTAATTATTTTTGCAATTTCATTGGGAGACAAAACCGTCGGTAGTGCACGCTGTTTTCTCGCCAGGGTAAATCCAAGTTCACCTAATTCGATTTGAAGATGTTTATGATACAAAAATACAATCGCATTCAGCGCCGTTTTTTGAGTGTTGACGGAGACAAATCGATCGGTTGCCAATTTGGTTAAAAATGCCTTTACTTCAGACGCTCCCGCCTCCTTAGGGTGACGTTTGTTAATAAAATAGATATAACGCTTAATCCAATGAATATAGGTTTTTTCAGTGCGCAGGCTATATCCACGAAGACGCATCTCATCGCGCAGCGCAGCAAGGAATGGACTCGACATGAATAACTCCTTTTATTCTTGAGACTGTATATAAATACAGTTCTTTATAAGTGTAGTCAACTATTGTGCGCGTTTTGCGGAAACTCAATGCTCGCTTTGCAGCATAAACAAATTATTAATCACATTAAATCAATAAGTTATAGTAACGACTATCCATATAGGAGGGCCGAGAAAAAAGTGTATAATGACAAAAACCCCTTATACAAATTTAAGAAAAACATACAAACGCGAATTATTGAAGAATTACATAGAGTTAAGGGGACAAAGAGTTAGGGAGCTCGCCACAAAGCGAGCGTGCTTGTTATACAAATGTTAGGTGTAAATAAAATAATCATGTCAATAGAATTAACACAAGAAAACATATTAAATCTGATTTTAACTATTTCAGTTCCACTCCTTTTTGTTATCGTGCCTATATATCTATTTTCACTATTCAGGCTATTTAAGGAGATGAAAACAAAAGAACAAGATTTATGGGCTAGTCTTGGCTCGCCAACTCTTATTATGAATAATAGCTTGTCGAATAATTATTTGGTATGTAAATGGTTGGTTAAGAAGGACTATAAAAACTCAACAAATGAGATAATCTTTAAATTAGGAAAAAAAAGCCGCTTATTACTAATTTCTGGTTTGTTACTTACTTTAATTTCATTCGCTTCCTTTTTATATTTAGCGGCATATGTCTTACCAGCTAATGGAAAAACACCTAACAACCAAATCAACCGTGAGCAACTTGAGCTACGGCCTGAAAACCGGCCTCCGCTCATGTCGCCACGTTATTAAATCGTTAGTCATATGAGATGTGAGATTAGAGATGAGAATTTTCCTTAGCACACTACTTTCGGTTTTGCTTTTTTCATCGCTTTCCTATGCCGGTAGCGAGTTGCCTACTTTAGATAATTGGGTAAACAACGGAGAAATTCGCAAAGTACGTGATCTTTATTCTCATATTCAGACACAAATCAATGAAAACGTGCTTTCTTTTAAGTCAATAAAGTACGATATGGAAGATAAAGGATGTGCGACATATCCGATAAAGGAGAAATCAATTTATGTGGGCGAAGATGGCTTCGTGAAAAAGATGTCAGTTACCCAGATAATCTCTCATCGAGAGCCGCTACTTCTCGAGAGATACTATGACGATCATGGTCATATTCGGTTTGTATTTACTAAGAGAGTTGGCGTAGAAGTTCGCATTTACTTTTCCGCAGAGGGTGTGCTTATTTGGTCGGTCGAGAAAAATGGGAAAGAATACAGTAAGACAAATCACGAAAAAGGAGACTGGGAGACAAATCCTTTGTCAGCAGAATTGGCTCTTGAGTTTTTCAATCGCGTTGAGGGCTGCAAGGTGCTTCGAAATGACTAACAATAAGACCCAGGTTGTTCGCTTGCGCTCACTGGGACGCTCGCTTCGCTCGCGCCCCTGGTCTTGGCGTTAAATGGCTAGAAAATGGAATCTATAGTATTTACCGATATCACAGAAGCACAAGGCACAGTTTTAAAAAAAGTGTTCGACTTCATTGCTAATGGGAAACAGGTTAATAGAATCGATGAAGATAAACTGGCAGAGCTGCTTGGTGTAATTTATGAAACTAAATTTATACACACCAAGGAAGAGTCAGATGAATGGTTGACAAAATGGAAGACCAATCCAGATATAGAGGCACCATGGGATTATGGTTCTTGGGTAGACGCAATTCTAAATTCAGAGATAGAACTAGACGGTCTCAAAATTGAAATAAATGGTTTAGGGATATTAACCTTTAATCAACTTGCGTGGCCAACCGGTGGTATCAGTGCCTTAGAAGAATTAATCAAAATATTTGGTGGGAAGGTAATTTCTAATGACGCCATTTAACAAGGCACTCCAGCCGACGCCAAAAAGCGGCGCGGCTGAGTTTAAACGTTATGTTTTTAAGAGGAAAAAATGAAATACGATGATGCTAGCTGGCATTACGGTGGAGAATTTCCAGATAACTCGCCAGAAGAATACGGTGGAACTCATATCGCAATGTTTCTGAAATGGTGTTTTGTTCAAGGTTGGGCCGGTGAAATACATTTGAAAGATGAGCCGGAAGATACAAAAAAAGTGATTGCTGGTAAGTTAACTGCTACAGAATTTTTCTTTAAGTACTGCGATGGCAAATTAACTGACGAAGACTTTAATGCCGAAGGAAATCAATTTGCTGAAGCTTATTATGGCGAAGATGGTCTGTATTTAGATGATTATGCCAATAATTTTGGCAATCTAATGTATGAGGCACCTGAAAACGAACATGATTTTGAAGTTTATTCAAAAGTTTTAGAATCTCGCTTTAAAAGCGGTATTCTAACCAATGCTCAGTTAAAAGAGCATAAACCATGGTGGAAGTTTTGGTAAAACATAACAAGGCGCTCAAAATCGGACCGCCAAACTGCGGCGGCCACTTAGCTTGTCGTTATAACTCATAAAATGAAACACCTAATCTTACTAATAATCGTAATGCTGGTGTCTGGATGCGAACAAAAGAAAACTATTGCAGTTACGCCGGAACAAGCCGTTTACGAAACATTTTTTCTGAAATCAGTAGGTGATATGCATTCGAAGTATCATCTAGTGGATTCAACCGAATATATATGGTTTGCGGAAAATTCAATCGAACAATTTCAATGGGAGCGTGCGCTTAAAAGTCTTGGAAATATTTCTATGGAATTGGTAAATGAGTTGTATAGAAGAAATGACCAATCATACCCTTTAAATTGGCAGCCATTAATAACTAACGTTACCTTGCTTTCGAAAGAATATTTAGGAAAAAATAATCAATCTTCAGATTTATGTTTCGAAAAAGGCTCGGGGAACGTTAACATATTCGATAAAATAGGACGCCAATTTAGGGCGTATTATTCTATCTCTCGTGTAGCATTTAGTGAGGACTCTAAAATAGCGCTTCTCAAATATTCATATTTATGCGCTCCGATGAGTGGGGCCACGGAAGCTTTTGTTAGCTTTACGTTCACTGAAGGCGAATGGAAATTGCTAGGAGGTTACAGGTTATGGATATCATAAGTTATAACATCTATATGACCGCCCCCGTCAAGGGCACAAACTAATCCTTTACCGAAAGCGGCAAGCCCCCAGTTTTCTAGTCACTCGCCAGCTTCCTAAAATATTCTTTTTCAAACTCAACCGGTGATAGCCTGTCATTGTTATTGTGACGCCGGTTTGGGTTGTAGAAAAATTCGATGTAGTTAAATATGTCTGCTCTCGCCTTGTTACGTGTTTTGTATATCTTACGTTTAATCCGTTCCCTTTAAGTAACGAAAAGAAACTCTCTGCGACTGCGTTATACCCCAAGGGCAGGCTGCGCGCTCATGGCAGTTTCCTCGTTGACTCATGCTGACTTCCAAGTTGTGATCTTTTGTAAATGTTCGCCAATCACCACAGGTGTATTGCACGCCTTGATCGGAATGAATGAGGACTTTACTTTTAGACTTACGCCGCCACAAAGCCATCAGCAATGCGTCAATCACCATGTCTGCTTTGGGGTGGTGCTTCATGCTCCAACCCACCACTTGTCTTGAAAATAGATCCAACACGATCGTTAAATACAACTAACCCACATGCGTTCGAATATTGGTGAAATCCGTGACCCACACTCGATTGGGTTGATCAATGTCGAACCGTCGATCCAATGTGTTGGGCGCAACTAAACTCACGTCGCCTCCTTTAAAACCGCGATGCTTTTTATAGCCACGTAATGAGTGAATCCCGGTAACACGCGATTCGATGAACGGGATTTTTTCCACAGCTTTCACCCCAGGCTTTTAAGTCCAGCGCGATCGTGCGATAGTCGTAAGCAAAACCACTTTCCATCCAACTTTGCTTAATTCGATCTTACAATCGCTGATCCTCTTGGGCACGTGGACTCATGGGTTGCTTGAGCCATGCGTAGAATCCGCTGCGTTCGTTCTCCAGTACCCGGCACATCGCCGCAACCGAATACCGATTGAGTCGTGACTTTATGAACGTGTATTTTTCCCTGACTCGCCTGCAAAATACACGGCCGCTTCCTTTAATATATC
>JAOUJM010000225.1 GCA_029883265.1 Gammaproteobacteria bacterium | reverse complement strand
TTCCAACAATAAGCTCACCGACAGCGCCCACACTGTCAATAGTAATGATTGTAGCAACAGTTGCATCAGAGAAAAATATTCCATCGACATTAAACACCACTAAACCGGAAGGATTAGTATCTGCTGAACTATAAGTGCCTGGTGCGACAATACCCGTGCCTGGAATGCTAATAGTGTATAGCTCACTATATTCAGCCGTGCCCGAATCGTATCCTGACATGGCGATTATGGCGGTTCCTGCGGGATCACCACTTGAATCATAATTCGCAAGAATCCAAGGATCGGTTCCATTTTCAGTAAAACTGGTGCCACCATTGATGCTAAAAGTATCGCCAGTTCCTCCGGTGTTAACTACGCCTCCCGTATCTGTTGTTGTCACTTTCGAGAAAGAAAAGTAGCCATAAGCCTGACTCGCGGTCGCAAGATAAATAATCGGATTTGAAATTGAACTAGAGTCGACTACAAAATAAGTAGCAAGAGATTGTTGCGTCTCATCAATACCCATGACTTCGTTTATTAAAAATGTATTACTTAATAGAATACTAGGATTCGATTCTGATGCCGGTCCGGTGCCTAGTTGACTGCCATCAGGACCTAGCCAACCCGAGCCATTAAGTGTAGCAACACTATTAGCATCCACTGTGATTGCATATGGCTGACGAGTACCCATATAGTTACTAGACGATGTTGCCGTGCCTGAGCAATCAATTGCACCTAAATGCACATTAATACTATGTGTCAAACTCGAACTCGTAATCTCCAGGGATTCGTTAATTCCATCGGTCGTTCCATCACTATTCCAGTCTTGTGGATAACATCCCGTTTCATAAGTACCGGTTAGCGTCACTTTTGTATTCGTCACGGATAATAAATCAAGTCCTTGCACGCTTGTATTTACATTTTCATCAGTCGCATCTTCAAACTCAATACAGGCACTGAGTATCAACACCAGTATCGATAAAAAAAGCATTCTTGTGGTTTGCAGCCTCATGTAGGCCTCCTAGTTTTAGTCTTTATCTGAATTTCGTTTACGCTATATTTGTTATAAATTAGTCTTCAGATTTTTATCGAAAAACCTAGGGTTAAGTTGATCAAGTTCCCATCTTTTGGTGAGCCACATCACACTAAATAGTTACAAAATGTAAACATGAAGTTTGATCTAATTTCTTTATTAGTATTTTAATTTGAACTAAACAAATTCCAAATTTGGAAAATTTTCTCCACTTCAAACATCGCAAGACTTACAACAGCGTATCGAACGCATAAAAAACCCCAAAGCAAAATTGACTTTGGGGTATTGGTGCTCAAGCATTGCGATGACTAGGGGGATGTTATCAAAATTCCTTGCAGCGTTTTGCTAGTATCGCCACCATAAAAATATATCAGCGGCATCATAGAAGCATCAGACTCTTGATAGGAATAAGCTCCACTAAACTCACTACTGGATTTTGAAATATATGAGGCTTTACAATTTGCATCACCGGCTTTGCTCAAAATAATGTGCACCAAATAGTAACTTGTGCCAATAGAAGGAAGCGCAATAATAATAGTCACCGAAATATCACCTGCAGTACCTATGTTCGCCGAGCCACTGGCATTTGCCGACTTTAATAGATTGCATTCGGAGTAATTTGAAAAAAAATCCACTACAGCATCTGCGCCGAGTCTACCGGAATGGTCACCGTGAACATATCCCTTTGTATAACCGATGGCGCCTTTGATGGAGCCGCTGTAAGTTTCGGTGGTGTACACGCGAGTGAATCGGGTGTACCGGTTAAACTAAATGAGATATTAGCAATCATGGTTTCTTGGTAAAAGGAAGCTGAAACAAAAGCATCATCATTTGGCACGCGGGCCGTGCTTACAATTTATTTTCCAGCACCACCTGCTCGAATATGCACGTCATGAAAACTTGTCGAGGCCGCTGTCTTTCCATTAAATCCCAGCGTATAAGTGGAACTCATTGTCGCATCACCTTTGGGATAAATGGTAATAAGCTCATCTTGATTATCTGCTGCATTCGGCATTTCAAGATGTGACGAGTACACCAATGGTGAATATTCAAATCGACTACTGACGTTACTAAAATCATTACTTGGCCCAAGCGCACCAAGATTCACTGCATTCACAATTACGACTGCTTTATCTGCACCATGAACTAAACTGGTTTTATCAATACTCAAACTATTAATAATCGCAGCATGATCAATATTTGCATTCACGCTTTCATCGGTTAAAGATACACTATAATTATGCATTAAATCATTCAGACCAGAAACAAGAAACGCATAGGGACCAGATGTTGCTGGACGAAAATAGAATCGTTTATCATTCCAAAGTGATTTCGCAGTTACTCCATTACCCGAAAAATCCATGCGCTCCAGCTAATCATTCGCATTAATACTGGTTACTAACAGGCTTGGCAATATTGAAATAGTTACGCCACCCGTTTCTGTGTTAGAAAGCAGAATGCACTATCTGCTGTTAAAATCACTTCATATTCATAAAACGAAACACGATTCAATGAACCGGTGACAACCGATGTCGCCGCAAGAACACCTTTATCAACAATCGTCGTCTCTTTATTTAATTCACCCTGCTGAACGTCCGCACCCGAGCCATCGGATTTAATACATCCAAAGAAAACAATTAAGGAACTGAGCGCAAGCACTATTGGAGCATGTCGATATGACTTTTTATCAACTGTAAAAACCGTTTTCATTCTTCACCTGCTTTTGAATTCATTTTTTGGGAAACTATCACTTTAGAGTTAAAACTAACATTCACCAAAATTTATTCAGCGCTTGCGACGTATTTTATATTTGTCCGAAAAAGTGTAACAAAAGCACGAGCAGAACCTGACAAACATCACATATATTGAGCGTGGATAGACGAGAAAGACCATCTTCTATTAGCTAACAGGTATAATTCGGAGTTTTTTATTGTAGAGTAACTTTTGGTATTCTAAATTCAATAAGCTCGAGTGCTTAAGAAACTCACCAATCTCACTCAATGTCTACGGTCAACTTTGATTTTCATATAAACAACATCATTCATTTGAAATGCAACAAGCAGCATAATTCATTTCCCGCGAGACACCACAATTAGCTACATTTTTTAAAAAATCTAATGCAAACCGTTACTCCGATCTTGAGATTCATTTTTGTCAGAACAAGTAGCAATAAATCTGAAAACAGTCTTATGTTCCTACGCTTTATTAACGAACCATGCTTGACGGCAAGAATGTTTCAACAATTAAAACAACATGCTACATATATTATACCGTTGTTAAAATTAAAATTTTCACACAACGCTACCATTTAATTAACAGAAACCAGTCACTTTCGAAAACGGTTGTCAATCCAGATTAAAGTGAAAAAAATAAGAACGCAAAAAAAGTAAATAAATGTAAACAGAAATTTTGCTACGCCGATATAAGCAACAATGTCAAAAATAAGGGGCAATAGATGATATCTCGAATATACAACAGTATGTTTATACTTGGCATTCTTATCGCGTTGATTGCTTGCGACAACAAAGAAACAGTGAAACAAGAAGAACCAGGACCATCAGGCGTAGCAACTAATCTATATGTTAAATACAACACCACCACTGGCGAGATCACATCCTATAGAAGCTACACCAATACCAGCCGAGGTATCACTGAAAAAGAAATTTATTACAATGCAAGTGGTACGGACGGCGTTTGGTTCACGAGCGATGATGTAATCAGCCAAGCACGAATTTATACACTCGATGCAAACCAAAATGTGATTAAAGACGTAATTTATTCCAACGCAGGCACTGATTTGGAATGGTTTACAGCAGACGATTCAGTTGTCACTTACTGGGTATATGAGTATGACTCGAATAATCTTAAAACTAGACACATCGTCTATTCCGGATTTGGTGATGATGCTGCATGGGGAACCGCTGACGATGTAATTGCAACTTATATTGCTTTTGAATACGATAGTGCAAAACGAGAAATCAAAAACATTAGTTACAGCGGCGCAGGCACTAACACAAGCTGGTTTGATTCTGATGATGTAGTATCGAATTATGGGGTTAACGAATACGACAGCAATGGAAATAGGACTTTGCTCGCATATTTTAGCAACGCAGGTACAGATACCGTATGGTTCACCGACGATGATCTCACCGCTTTACACCAAACATCTGAATATGGTGAATTTGGTATTACACGATTAACTTCTCGCAATGGTTATGGTGCTGATATGATCTGGCAAACCGCCGATGATGTCATCGCCACCTATAACAACACCGAATATACAATCACTGGAAACCCATCGCGACTTATAACATACGGCCCCGGTAGCGACTCTACATTTTTCACCACTGATGACAATGAAACACGATACACGTCGTATGTTTATAACAATAGCGATCAGTTTATTGCTACGGCTGCTTATAATAGCGCTGGAACGGATGCGACATGGTTTACCATAGACGATCAAGGCACTAGTGCCGTGCGCCACGAATATGATGCCGACGGCAATCTCACTCATTCGTTTGTATATACTGGCGCTGGAACCGATGGCTTATGGCTAACGGACGATGACATTCTTGCAAACTACACGGTAAAGACTTATGCCCAAGGCTTTGTCTCCGAAAAATATTATTACAACGGCGCAGGAACCGATGGTGTTTGGCAAACCGCTGATGACGTATTATATGATAAGTATGTGTATGAAATATGTAATGGTTGCTAAGGATTTATCAACTGATTTCAGTTTGTAATGGAAGCATGCTATCAAGGCCAGGTAATAAATCTACCTGGCTTTTTTTAAGAAGCACAGGTTAAACGGATTCAATTTCCAATTTACATTGTATTAACGACACCTAAACCCGTTCCCTACAACCCACATCACCGCCGGCTTTTGCCAACAATTTGGCAAAGATTGCTCTTAAAAAATAGCTTCCAGCCTAGATAATCAAGTTTGACGAACTATCAAATCACGCATTTCATCATATCGCTAGATTAACAACTAAACTTTTTTAGAAATGACATTAGGCAAACTATCGCTGGTATGATTTTGGAGGGAAAAATATTTAAATACAAAAAAGCCATCTAGAAAGATGGCTTTTTTAAAATGCAAAAGGGGAGTGGTGAATTAAAGCTTTTCTTTAATTCGTGCAGCCTTACCTTGAAGTTCACGCAGGTAGTAAAGCTTGGCGCGACGAACAGCACCACGACGCTTGACGGCGATTGTATCAATCAAAGGGCTATGTGTTTGGAATACACGCTCAACACCTTCGCCGTGGGAAATTTTACGAACAGTGAAGCTTGAGTGTAAGCCACGATTTTTCTTTGCAATGCACACACCTTCGTAAGCCTGCAAACGCTCACGATTACCTTCTTTAACTTTTACTTGTACCACAACTGTATCACCCGGGCCGAAGGCAGGGATATCAGATTTCATTTGTTCGTTTTCCAATTGCTCAATAATCATGCTCATGGCCATCTCCAATATTTAGTTTTTTCGTTTTCCGGATGGTTCTTGTTTGAACTCATCCAGTAAATTTTGCTCATCATCGCTAAGTGTTTTTAGCGCCAATAAATCCGGGCGTCTTTGCCAAGTGCGACCTAGGGCCTGTTTTAAACGCCAGCGTTTTATCGCCTGGTGATCACCGCTTAACAACACCGATGGTACACTTTCATCCGCATAGACTTCTGGTCGTGTATAATGCGGACAATCCAACAAACCATCGCTAAACGAATCTTGCTCGGCTGAGTCTTCATGACCCAAAGCGCCTGGTTGTAATCGTGCAATTCCGTCTATTACCACCATGGCCGCCAACTCACCGCCACTCAAAACATAGTCGCCAATGGATAATTCTTCGTCGACACAGCTTTCTATAAAACGCTCATCGACGCCTTCATAACGTCCAGCAATGAAAATTAAACCTGATTGCTTGGCTAAGTCCTGTATCACGGCTTGATCCAAGCGTTGCCCCTGGGGCGATAAATAAATAACTTTCGATTGAGTATTTTCTGCCTTGGCAGCTCGCACCGCTTGTTGCAGTGGCTCAACCATCATCACCATACCGGGGCCGCCTCCATAAGGCCGGTCATCCACCGTGCGGTGACGATCTTGGGTGTAGTCGCGTGGGTTCCAGGTTTCTAACTCCACTAAACCGCGTTCGATTGCGCGTCCGCTTACACCATAATCTCTCAGGGCATGCACCATCTCTGGAAACAATGTCACCACATCGATACGCATGTGGCCCCCTTAATCCTCAGGCGACCAATCGACGATCATCTCCCGAGTGTTTAAATCAATTTTATAGATCACTTGGCCTTGTATAAACGGAATTAAGCGTTCCCGTTCCCCTTGCACCACGATGACATCATTGGCGCCAGTAGCAAATAAGTGATCAATTTTTCCTAGCTCCACCCCGTCGAGATTACGTACTTGCAATCCTTCCAGGTCGGTCCAGTAATACTCGTCTGCATCGAGTTTGGGTAAATCGTCGCGGTTAACCGCAATTTCCCACCCCATTAATAACCGCGCTTGTTCGCGATCATCATAACCTTTGATCTGAGCAATCACGCCTTTGCCCTGCCGTCGGCCGTCGATGAGTTCGATGCTTTGCCAATGGCGGGTCTGGCTTCGATTGGCGGGACTTATGAACCAGCGTTTATAGTCGAGTATGTTCTCTTTAGGGTTGGTGAACGAAAAAACCTTCACCCATCCTTTTACGCCATAAATTCCCGAGATCTGACCCAGTACGATTTTTTCATCGGAACCAGGCATGGTTTTCAGAGCACCGTGCTTCTAGCCGCGAGGCTTAAGCTCGTGCTTCTTTTATTAATTTTGCAACACGATCAGATGGTTGGGCACCTTGAGACAACCAATAGTCAACGCGCTCAGAATCCATACGAAGACCTTCTTCTTGGCCTTGAGGCATTGGATTATAGAAACCAAGACGCTCAATATAACGACCATCACGGCGATTACGACTATCGGTCACAACCACATGATAAAATGGGCGTTTTTTCATGCCACCACGTGCTAAACGTATACTTACCATTTAATATTCCTCAAATTCCGGCCCACTCAGGGCTCAAAGAAGCGGCGAATTTTATACTAAAGCTATGGAAAAGAAAAGCTTTTCTCCCCGATTTACCTGAATCTGGATAGTAAATTCCAAGACTAACAAACTCGAAAAACTAAGTTAGCAAACACTATCAGGCGTACACTAACTCACCGTTCAGGGCATAGTATACGCCACTGGCCAGAGCAGGGGCACACCTCAATGAAAACCTTCTTTATACGAAGGAATAGGGATTAAAAAGGCAGACCGCCGGGACCTCCTGGGCCACCCGGCCCTCCGGGAAAACCTCCACCTTTAAATTGCTTCATTAATTTACCCAAGCCACCTTTTTTCGTCATTTTTTTCATCATTTTCTGCATTTGCGTAAACTGCTTAAGCAAGCGGTTAACATCCTGGATTT
>JAOUJM010000224.1 GCA_029883265.1 Gammaproteobacteria bacterium | reverse complement strand
ATATGCCAAATAAGGTCGACAAACCTTTAAAGAATATTCACGTATTGGTCACTCGACCTGAACACCAAGCGGATCAGCTTTGCAAGCTTATTGAGCAATCTGGTGGCACTCCCGAGCGCTTTGCCACCATCGAAATAAGCTCGCTAAGCTTAGACGTTAAACAAATTCACCAACTAGTTTCACAAACCGATATTGCGATTTTTATTAGTCAAAACGCCGTGGAATTTGGGCTCAAACCCTTATTAGAATCACGCATTAACATGCCAGCTAAATTGCGCTTTGCTGCCGTAGGACAAGCAACTGCCAGAGCATTAAATGCACTAGGCATCTCAGATGTCATTCAAGCCGAAGCACCTTATAATTCAGAATCACTGCTCGCCTGCAACGAACTGCAAAACATCGCTGAAAAACACATTATTATTTTTAAAGGTACGGGTGGTCGCGAACTTTTGATAGACACATTAAAGCAACGCGGCGCAAGTGTTCACAGTTTCGACTGTTATTCACGAAATAAACCAACAAGTGATAGTAGTGAAGTTTCACAACAACTGAAAAAACAAGCCATCGACTTCGTTGTCTGTACCAGCAATGAAGGCTTAGATAATTTAGTCGACTTAATTGATGTAGATAATCAAGAAAGTTTATTTGCGACAAAATTAGTTGTACTCAGTGAACGCGGTGCAGGCCATGCGAAGACCTTGGGGTTTGAAACCATCATTCAAGCCCACGAAGCCAGTGACCGGGGAATTCAACAAATTTTAATTCAATGGGTAGAGAGCAATACTTAAGCCCTTTAAGTGAGCGACACCATGAGTGACGAGAAAAATACAATCCCGACCACAGATGCTGAGGCGACGAAATCAGCAAAAGATGCAAATAGCAAAAGCAAACCGCATCACCCTGCTAGCAAAAAAAATCGCAATAAAAAAAGTGGCGGCTCTTTAGTCAGCTGGATTTTATTATTCGTTATCGCTGGCGGTGGCTATTGGGTTTGGCAGGAACTTCAGCGTGACCAACGTGCACTTAACCTTATGCAGGACAGTTTGGAAACGTTCAATAAGCAACTCCAACAACAAGCGCAAAACCAACAAAACACACTAAAGAATTCACTCGACAAAATTCAAAAACAAAGCGAAGAGACAGGCATACGCTTAGATGAAGTCTTTACCCGCATGGGTAACACCACTCGGGAATGGGTGATCTCTGAAGCGGATTATTTAATGCAAATAGCGAATCACCGTTTGAGTTTAACCCAAGACATACAAACAGCCATCACCGCTTTGACACTTGCTGATCAGCGACTGGCCACACTCACCGAACCAACCTTACTCAAAGTTCGCAAAACAATTGCATCCGAAATCACACGACTAAAATCGCTCAATATTAGCGATCGCACTGCTTTGTCATTGCAAATCAGCGAACTAATGAGTCAAGTGGAGACATTGCCAATATTGAAGCCCAAGCGCACGGAAGCCACCGAAAGCCCTCTTCCTGAAGTAAACCCAGCCAACACTCAAGCGCTTGGTTTTTTTGAAGCCCTATGGAACGCATTCAAGGACCTGATCAAGATTCGACATCACGCTGAAAATATTAAACCACTGATCACAGAAAACCAGGCACAAGTACTAAAACAAAATCTTTTACTTAAATTGGAACAAACACGCCTAGCAGTGTTACAAGCCAACCAGCAACTTTATGAAAACAACATCGATCAATGCATTCAATGGTTAACTAACTACTTTGATACTGCCGTTGAAGAAACACAGTCCATGATTAAGTTACTAGGTGACTTAAAATCACAGCGGCTTAGTAGTGAAATGCCAGATATATCTAAAAGTCTACGCCAACTACGCACCATCGCTACACAATTGGATTTAAATATCACTGAAAATTCGCCCAAAGGTGGACAATGAAGCTGCTTCTGAGTCTACTAATCGCAATCATTCTTGGCACATTGCTCTCACTTTATGTCAAAGATGATGCAGGTTATGTATTAATGAGCTTTGGTCAATGGAGCATTGAAACTTCATTAGTGCTATTCGCTATCATATTGATTGTATGTGGAGTGGTTTTACAAGCTATTTTAAAATACAGCTATAGCTTTCTTTCCAGCCCCAAACGATTTAAACAATGGCGCCATCTTAAGAAAGAACATGCGGCTAATTCAGCGATCCAGAAAGCACTGCTCGCGCAAGCGGAAGGTAATTGGAAGTCTGCTGAAAAATCGCTTTTAACTTATGTTAAAGATTCAGATGCACCCAGCGCGAATTATTTAAATGCCGCTCGCGCCGCCCAAGCACAAGGCAACCTGAGTAAACGCAACCAATACTTGCAACTTGCCAACGACAATAGCAAAGGCAATGACTTTAGCATCAAACTCACAACGGCTGAGTTGTTCATGTCAAATCAAGAACTCGAGGCGGCTAAAGAATTATTGCAAACACTTTATAGAGAAGCCCCCAAGAATTCGCGGGCACTTGAACTTCTGTACATCACCTATAAACGCTTAAATGACTGGCAAAGTATTACTGAAATTTTACCTGACATTCGCAGTAAAAAGATTTTTCCACTGAAGCAACAAAATGAAATTGAATATCAGGTTGTTGAAAATTTACTGTCATCTCTGTCAAGCAGTGATGACATGATTACCTTGCATAACACCTGGCATCGCATTCCCAAATCCTTACAGCACAATCAAAATCTAATTGCCTTATATGCACGCCAACTATTAGCCCGAAAAAAGACAGAGGGTCTCGATAAACTATTATCTGATGCTATTCGTCGCAACTGGAATAATGAACTCGTCTATTTATTTGGACTTACGCCTAGCGAACACACAAACAAACAATTAGAAATGGGTGAAAACTGGTTACGCCAACACAAAAATAATGCGACATTATTATTGACACTGGGTCGTTTGTGTATGCGTTTAAAACTTTGGGGGAAAGCTCGGGCGTATTTTGAATCTTCACTACAGCTGAAACCGCATATGGAAACCTATCATGCCTTGGCACAATTGCTCGATATTCTCGGTGAGCATGACACGGCGACAAGCTATTATCGCAAGGGCATGGACATGCTAAAGATTGATGAAATCAATACAAACTGTAGCTATAATTTCACCTAGTTCACTTTCTGCTTAAACGGAACCAAGACTCCGGAAGTAGACGAATCTAAAACCGACTCAATATCTTTTAGCAAAACTATAGGATCTACCGTCCCATCATAAATAGAAGTCACTCCTGAGTGCAACAAGGAATCACGTCGCGCATCATCCGTTTTTCTTAAACACAGAATAATTGGTAAGCTAAAATTATGATTAAGCATGGAATAAATGAATTTATTTGAGATTTGCTGCTCTTTACCATCACCAAGCAGCAGCAAATCACAAGTCGACAATAAAGTCTCTGCATTTTTCTCCAAATTCGAAAACGAATTTTGGCTTGTCACCTGATAACCTTTGGACAACAACAACTCGTTTACTAATTGCAGAACTGTGTTCCCCTCGGTAACGAGATAAATATGTTTTTTCGCTCGACGAGAAGACTCCGCATCAATTATTTTCTCATCAGAGTCTGATGCAGCTTGTGGGAAATAAAGTGTAAAACGAGTTCCTTTATTTGGCTCAGAATGTAATTGAATGTGGCCCGAATGCTCATGAATAATTCCATGCACCATAGATAAACCCATCCCCGTGCCTCGACCAACTTCCTTAGTAGTAAAAAATGGCTGGAAGACACGCTCTGCGATTTCTGGAGGAATCCCATTTCCATCATCTTCTATTGTTACTGCAGCAAAATCACCTTTGACGGCTTGCAAGCATGAGTGACAAACAAACTCCTCATTCTTTTTTTCCTGCAAATGAATATTAACCTGACCTTTGCCATGCATGGCGTCTCTTGCGTTAATACATAAATTCATTATCATTTGGTGCACTTGCACAGGGCTAGCCATTACCTGTGGTAAATCAGCTTCCACTTGTACATTTATTTCAATACTAGATGGCAAGATCGCTTTTAGCATTTTCAGAACATCGTCAACAATTATTGACAAGGATACCAAGCTTGCTCTAGTTGAAAACTCCTCTGCTGCTCCTGCACGACTGAACTGCATCATTTGAGCAACCAATTCCTTTGCACGATTTCCTGCAATTTGAATTTCATCCAAATATTCACTCAGCTTTCCATCACTGCCTTTTTTTGCGCGTTCGCTCGCAAGCAATGCGTATCCAAGAATTGACGCTAGAATATTATTGAAATCGTGGGCAATACCTCCTGTTAATTGGCCAATCGCATCCATTTTTTGCGCTTGCATTAACTGTCGCTGTAAGCTCATATTTTGCTCTTCAGCCAAGCGTTTTTCCGCCATTTCGTTAGACAGCATTTGATTTTGTTTATCTAAACGTTCTGATCTATCCTCAAGCACTTTCATCATTGTATTAAAAGCTTGCCCCATGTTATAAATTTCCTCGGAAACATGGTTCATGGGTGCACGCAGATTACCTTCTCCCGACTTTGCTCGCAGCATTATTTTGGCTAGACGGTTAATCGGCTGAATGATTTTATCTGTAAACATGAACACAATGAAAAATAAAATCAAAGACAAAGTTAATGTCGCCAGCAAACTATCGTTAAACGAACCCGCTACTAATTTTTTAAGCCCTTTTTTTGATATTACAAGAACCACATAACCAAGATACTCGGGATCTATTTCATCGAGACCAAAAGGCGATGAATTATTAGGTGCACTTAAGTTTGAATAAACGGGCTCAGCGATAACCCAATTGTCTTCCGTTTCTAACAAATAGTTCTGCGAAGAGTGTTCAGCAAGTGCTAAAACTGGTCCAGGCAATAGTTGCTCGCTACCAGCGGAGTATATGATTTGATTTGATTGATTGATAATGGCCAAATAGTCCACATCTGGAAAAGAGGTGATTATTTTTGACTCGGCAGCTACGTTTTCGCCATTTCCAAATAATAGCGCTAGCACACTTTGTTTGGCGAAAGCTTTCACAAGAACCAGGCTTTGATCCAGGATATGGTGACGCTCAGCGCGTTGCACCTGCACCGATCCAACAATGGACCCAATAATAGAAAAACTAATTGCACTAATAGCAAATAGCGATATTAATTGAGTTCTAAATTTCCAGTGTCTGACTTTTTTCATATTGTCGCCATATTCATTGGACCGGAAAAACACTATTAATCAACGTTGAAGACGACCAGTCAATATTCAGACGCAAACGATCGCCGGTTCTTCGATTATAGGCGACTAGCATATTACGCATAAGCAATACTTGACCTTGTTTGCAGCCCACACTTAAACAATCATTCAACACTCCGGCAATGCGGTGACCAATTTTGGTATTATCGGGATAAACTGAAAGCAATACCCCATTTCGAACATACGATGGATGACTAGAAAACACCGCGATAGAATAACGCCAGGATTGTTTAAGCACCAGCGGCAATAAAATTTCAGGGGAAAAAACGCTATTGTCATTGGGTAACCATACTGCATCCCGAGACGGATTCAATTTTTTGAATAGTTCCTGATATATTTCAATTGAATCTTTCTGTGTGTTGGCCGGGTATGCGTTTATTACAAGGTTCTGCTGCTTGGCGATTTGCTTAGCTCGCTCAATCAATGCCCCCGTTTCCTCCGGATTGTAGACCACGTGAACAGCCATCAAAAGCGGGACAAGTTGCTTAACTTTATTAAACACAACCTCAGGGTCTGGCACCAAACTCAGCACCACAGCATCAATATTTTCGTCGGGCATAGCCAACACCGCTGCTGCAATTCGATGCTGCGGAAACTGCAACGCTTTTTTAAGTCCCCAGCGACCTAAACCCAATATCATTTTACATGGAAATTGATCAGCAAACTGCTTCACCATAATGTCAGGCATATTTTTTTCAATTAAGAGTGCATGAATCTTATATTTTGAGCCATGCTCAACCCCAGAAATAATCTCATTCAAGGCAGTTCGATAGGGCTCGGCAACATGAGGATAGAATAGTAGAACACAGTCATTCGACGCCACTACGTCATTACTATTCAACATAAACACAAAAAATATGCTATACACTAATTTGTATTTATACGCACGAATTCTCATAACATTTGTACTGACCACACAAACCCTTACAGCATCAAACTAATCTCTAAAACACCAATTGTAGATTGGCGTATGCGTGAAAACCAGGCATTGGCAAATCATTTGCAATTAAACCTGGCGATGCGCTGGGTTCACGACGAATTTCATTTAATATGTTTTTTAACGACAAGCTCAACTCTACGTGCTTTAACAATAATGCACTACCACCCAAATCTACTTGATAATAATTCCTCACAGGTCCACGATCATCACCGACACTTCTCGCACGATCAGCCACACGGTGAAACTGCAAATAGCTTGTCCAATCATTCATTATCCGCCAATTCAGACGCATATAGGCTTGTTGTTGTGGCGCATAGCCGATTGCTTTCTTTGAGTTTGCGTCATAGGCACGCATAAGCGCTATATTACTGGTCACGCTAACTGTTTTTGTGTGAGTCCACCAATTGATTTCCAACTCAGCCCCAATTCCTCGTCGAAATTCTGAGTTTTGTGCCACATAACTAGGTTGCTCAAAGGCAATTATATTGTCCATCCGGTAAGAATAAATATTGGTGCCCAGCGTCCAGTTGGAGACCGGGCGGAATAAATTTACCCATTCTAGGGTATCAATGGTTTCGGGTTCTAGTTCAGTGTTTCCAAGCGCGACAGGGTTATTTCGATTGTATTTTTCCGCAAACGATGGTGGTCTGAATGCGCGTCCATAAAGTAATTTTGAAGTCCAAAAATATTCACCATTCCAAACAGCCGCAACCCGGGGGTTCAGCGTAAACCCAAAATCCGAATAGTAGTCGCCGCGCACACCTCCTGTTAACCGCAAGTCTCGGGCAAGCTTCCACTCATCTTGCACATATGCGAATAAAATACCGCGACGATGCTCTTCATTAAAAACGAGTGCGGTGTCGGTCACGTTAATCAGTGCACCGATTGCACTAAAATCTGAATTAAAATTTTTGCTCTCCTCAATACGGTACATATCACCATAGTGAGCGCCGCCACCTATGTTAAAAATGTGATCTTTAATCCCGCTGTATATCATTGAAAGATTCGAACGATAATGGCGCTCATAGACATCTGGATTTCCAATCAAACCCTCACTAAAAATATCGCCGTGAATGGGAACAGGTCCGGTACTACCTTTAGGAAACAAGTACAAGTTAGACAAATTGCTTATGTCAAAAAAACTGGCATCCCATTTTACTTTTAATTGTCTAACAATATCGGCTTTATACTGAAGTTTGATCAACAAACGGTCACCTTGTCCGGATCCACCAGGATCTAAGGAGCCAGCTGCGCCCGCTCCATTTCCGATATCACGACGTGCAAAATAGAATCCTTGAAGACGCCAGCCGCCTTGACTAAGGTCAGCATGAAC
>JAOUJM010000223.1 GCA_029883265.1 Gammaproteobacteria bacterium | reverse complement strand
CATGCCACGCTGGACCAAAAACAAATCGCTGAACAACAACGTGCAGAAATTGATAAGCAGTTGCAAACATTGCAACGGGAATTGAATCTTATTCGTACCGGTCGCACCGATAATCTTTCTGTATTAGTTAAAACTAAAACCAGCAAAGCAGGTCGTTTTGAGCTGGCCTTGAATTATCAAATTCGCGGACTTGGTTGGGTGCCTGTATACGATGTGCGATTAGTGAGTGAAACAGGTAAAACTCAACTCACACAAAAAGCCAGTATAACCCAGCGAACCGGTGAAGATTGGAATGAAGTGAAGTTGATTTTATCTACGGCACAGCCATCGCTGGGGGGAACCATGCCGGAGATGAATAGTTGGTTTATCGATTTTCAGCGAGCCGTTCAGCTCAAACAAAAACAATATTCTTCACGTCGTGCAGCACCCTCGGCGGTCATGCGTTCTGAGGCGGTACAACCGATGTTGGCTGAAAACGAGATGATGGACAATGTGGCACAGCCGCAAACCGCGAGCATCGAGTCTAGTGAATTTGCCAGCGAATTTATTGTCGCTGGCGACATCACGGTCGCATCCAACGGCGAAGCCCATTCATTTACCTTGCAACAATTTGAACTTGATACCGATCTAGCTGTGCAGACTACGCCAAGACTGGATCGGCGAGCATTTCTTTTTAGTGAGATTACTTATGAGGGTGAAGCGCCTTTATTGGCCGGTAAAGCATTTTTGTTCCGAGATAATGCCTATATTGCGGATACTCACTTGTCATTGTTACGCCCCAATGAAAAAGTAAAATTTAATTTTGGCGTGGACGACAATGTTCAAGTGGAGTATTTAAAAACCAAAGATGAACGCAGCTCATGGAAAGTGATTGGTCGTAGTAAAACCATTACCCGTCACTATCAAATTAAAGTGCAGAATTTGCATAAGCGAGAAATGCGTGTCCTTCTTTACGATCAGATTCCAGTGGCGAATGATAAAGACATTGACGTTGAACTTAGTGAAGATTCGACCAAACCGGACAAACAAAATGTTGATGGCAAGCCTGGGGTTTTGTTATGGCGACTAGAACTGAATAAAAATGAAAGCAAAACAATTCATTTTGCTTACAAGGTCACTTATCCTAAAGATAAAATCGTTCCTGGGTTTCAATAATTTATTTCGCTGTAGCGCATAGGTTTTTTGTCTATGCCTGGCAAACAATCGATGTGGATAGCCTGGTAGTTTGTTGGTGCTGTGTAATTTTCCAGCAACATTTGCTTTCGCACGAGCCTAATGATATCTAAATGCTTCTGTATTAACGTATGATAACGATCAAAGCACGATAAATCATGAATACAATGCAGTTAGCAGCTTATCTTTTTCTTATCCTTATCGGATTAGCCATGTTATTTCAACTCGCTTTGGCCTTCGGCGCGCCCTGGGGTGAAATGACAATGGCGGGCAAATACCCAGGTCGGCTTCCAGCGGCGATGCGTATTGCTGCGATAGTGCAGTTTCTGCTTCTTGTGTTGATCGGCTTGATTGTTTCAATTCGAGCGGGCTTGCTGGTGCAAAACTATTATGATCGTTCGCAATCTTTAACATGGGTGGTTGTTGTGTTTACCTTGATCAGTGTTACTTTGAACAGTATTTCTCCAAGTAAAAAAGAACGTATGTTGTGGGCACCGGTTACTCTTATTCTATTTATTTGTAGTATGATTATCGGTCTAAGCTAAAGACACAACTTAGGTAATAAAGAATGATATTGGAAGTGGCCATACTTGATGTTATACCAGGTGAAGCGATGGAATTTGAACTTGCCTTTGATAAAGCTCAATCGATTATTTCAAGCATGAAAGGTTATCATGCTCATCAATTGCAGAAATGCATAGAAAAACCAAACCGCTATATTTTATTGGTTGAGTGGCAACGCCTTGAGGATCATACCATCGGATTCCGCCAATCTACGGAATATCAACAGTGGCGGCAATTGCTACACCATTTTTATGACCCGTTTCCCGACGTCGAACATTATACCCACGTGTTTTCTCAGCCGTCTTGAAGCAATCGGTGTTGTTGTCGTTTTATAATAATATACCTCGATAGGCATCCTCTCGAAACCAATTTGCAAGAAAGCGCATTAGTGCTCGGATGCGCGAATTATATTGCGTGTCGCTGTGACACACCAACCAAAATTCCAATGCAGGCAGTGGAATCCATTGCATCACTGGTTTGAGTTCGGGCCAATGTTGCGCTAGGCGAATGTGAGTGCCGACAATACCCGCGCCGCTGCGCGCCAAATTGATTTGCGCTAGCATGTGATCCGTGCGCAAGGCAAAATCGTTTGCACTGAACCGCATCCCCATTTTGCTGGCCTCGTCGATAAACTCTGTATTACGATCAAAGCCGATCAGACTATGCGTTCTGATCTCATCGACGGATTGAGGATCACCGTATTGCTGCACATAATCTTGATGGGCAAAAAAGCCTAAGCTCATATCAGGCAAACGTTGGGCAACCAAATCCACTTGGCTGGGGCGAAACATGCGCAAGGCAATATCAGCTTCACGTTTACTAATATTGCTGGCGTGATTATCAATCACACACTCCACCTGTACTCCGGGGTGTTGTCGACGAAATTCAGCGATGGCTGCGGGCAATAAAAAAATACCAATAATTTCATTGGCGCTAATGCGCACATCGCCTTCGAGTTGTTCTGATAAGCCTGTGGCTAGCCGTTCAAACTGTTGTGCGGCTGAATCCATGCCTGCTGCGGCTTCAACCAAGTTGCGTCCGGCTTCGGTCAATAATAATCCTTGGGTGCTGCGCTTAAATAATTGAAGTTTCAGTGATTTTTCAATGGCTTGTATATCTCGGCTAAGCGTCGGTTGACTCACCCCAAGGGATTTGCATGCCGCTGAGAGGCTGCCCTCATGCGCGACACTGAGAAAACTTCTAATTAAATTCCAGTTTATACTATTCATATATGAATAACTGCCTTGCTTATAATGCCATTCCCTATGCGTATTAGAATGACGATACTAACACCAAGACAAGCACAACCCAAGAGGATTTGAATATGAGAACAGCATTAGTGATGGGAATAACTGGAAGTTTTGGTGCCGCAGTCGCACAAGCCTTGGCGGCACAAGGCTGGTCTATCAAGGCATTAGTGCGTGAACCTGCAAAATGTGTCATGGCTATTAGCCAGCTTGAATTAGTACAAGGTGATGCCAGCAATATTGAGGACGTTCGTTGTGCTGCGCAAGGGGTTCAACTAATGGTGTATGGCGTGAATCCTTCCAACTATGATTGGGAGCATAAAGCGCTGCCTTGGTTAGATGTCGCCGCACAAGTGGCTGAGGAATTCAAACTTAGCTTAGTGTTTCCTGGCAACGTTTATGTGCTTAATCCCGCTCATGGTTCTGAATTTGATGAGCAGGCCTTATTGCAACCCATCAGCCGTAAAGGCGAAATACGTTTGTGCATGGAGCAGCGGTTAGAGCAAGCCAGTCGACATGGTGCGCGCATTATTATATTTCGCATGGGCGATTTTATTGGTTGTGATGCAAAAAGTTCGTGGATGCCATTCCTGATTAAACAAAATGATCGAGGAATTGTTTTATTGGCACCCGGCCCGATGGATATAGAGCATAGCTATGCGTATTTGCCCGATGCAGCGAAAACCGTGGCTTTGTTGTGTGACAAAACTGAACAATTAAAAACGTTCAATGTTTTTCATTTCCGAGGTCATCGTTTTAGTTTTACCCATTTGGCACAAGTGATTCGACAAAACAGCAATTTGAAAGTGAAACAGAAAAAATTTGTTTGGTGGCCTATTCAACTGTTGGCGCCGGTGGTAACACTGTTTCGTGGAATGAATGAGATGGCGTATTTATGGTCGCATGTGGTGAATTTAAATGAACAGCATTTACAACAAGTGCTAGGTGTAGCCATTCCCCACACCGATTTATACCAAGCCTTGTGCCAGTCAAAATTAATTTCCGATACAAATAGAAGCTCTGCTTCAATTCAAACCAGCGAGGCTTAGTCTAATGAAACTATATAAACAAATTATAGTCGTGATTACTTTCGCACTAATATTCATGAGTCATTCAGCAATGGCAAGTGAGTCGATCAATCCTTATGTGGAATCGGATCCGATAGCATTTATGCTAGGTGGATACTCCTTGCATAGCGGCGTAGAAAAAAATCAGTGGCGTGCTCAGTTGGGCGTGTTTGCGGCCAATATGCCTCAAGACATGTTAACAAATAATCAGTTTGAGTTACGTCAATCTGGCTGGGGCATCAAACTGGATTATAGTTTCAACCAAGATAAAGGCTGGTTTATTGGAACTGAATTAGAAGCGACACAAATCGATTATCGTCTAAGTGGTTCGACAGAAACGACAAGCCGAGCGAGCAATTTATTTGGTTTACGCACAGGTTATAGATATTATTGGACAAAACAAGTCTTTGTTACACCCTGGATTACGGTTAAACGAAATTTATCTGATAAACAAGCGGTAGTGTTGAATAATGAAACCTATGCAATTCAACAATGGATTGTATTTCCAACTGTACATCTTGGCTGGCAATTTTGAGATTTTATTCAAGTTAGATTTTTTAGATTAAAAGGACTGGGTCGGTATTATTATGCGGCCCAGTCTGACTATTTAAGTGATAGTGCTAATCACGACCACCACGCCAAATGGAAATGAGTAATGCAAACCCACCAAGTATCGCAGCGATGAATCCCACCATGCCCCAAGCGGGCAAACCTAAAATCGTTGTCTCAGGTGTTGTCGCGGTGACGATGGCCGTACCAATAATTAAAGCAGCAATGACAATGCCCAAAGTTAATCGACTTGCCGCACGGTCGATTTGATGACCAAAATGATCCAATCGTGTCATATCAATATTGACTTGCAAACCACCCCGACGTAATGCCTTGAGCAATTCTTTGGCCTCTCGAGGCAGCTCTGCAAAATCATTGGCCATATCGACCATTTCGCTAGCGCCTCGTCTTAATAAAGCATCAGGCCGATAGCGCTTTTGAATGGCGCGGCTTAAAAATGGAGTTGCCACTTCAACGATATTAAATTCGGGATCAAGCTTTCGTCCTACGCCTTCGAGCGCAATAAAGGTTTTGAACAATAACGCTAAATCAGGCGGCAGAACTAATTCGTTTTCGCGAATGATTCTCACCAAGTCGCGCAATAGACTGGCGAAATCCAGCTGTTTTAAACTTAGACCATGATATCGATCAAGAAATTGGTCAATTTCATCTAAGAGTCGAGTTTCGTCGGCGGTTGCTTGCTCATTCCAGACGAGCAATATTTTCATCACGCCACGGGGTTTCTTTTTGACCAGTGCATAGAGTAAATCTGTTATTTCATCGCGACGTTCATCGGACAGTCGTCCGACCATGCCAAAATCAATAAATGCAATTTTGTTATGTGGCAAAATAAGTAAATTGCCAAGGTGAGGATCGGCATGAAAAAAACCATCGTCAATAATCATGCTCAAGACCGCGTTTGCGCCACGAAGTGCAATGATCTTTTTGTCATAGCGCGGCGGATTCAAGCGATCTAGATCACGACCTCGAATGCCATGAATAAATGCTTGAGCATTAAGCGACTCCGACGTCCATTGCCAATAAACTTTGGGAATAACGATGTGTTCATCATTAAGGTTTTTTGCAATGCGTTCGGCATAATGGCATTCGGTTTGTAAATCCAATTCACGATGCAAGGATTGATTAAATTGGCGTACGATTTCACTAGGATTGTAGCGCTTGAGTTCTTCGATGTTGTTTTCTGCGATTTCGGCTAAGCGCGCCAATAAGCGTAAATCTTTTTCAATTTGCTCGGCAATATGCGGTCGTCGAACTTTGAGTACAACTTCGCTACCATCCATGAGCACGGCTTTGTGCACTTGTGCAATCGATGCTGCGGCAAATGCTTGTTTTTCAAATTTAGCAAATAAATTGTCTGGCTCGTCACCCAAGGCCTGGCGTATGTCCGCAGCAATTTGTTCATAGGGCAGCGAGGCCACATCATCTTGCAAGCGCTCAAATGCTTCGATCCAGTCGGGCGGAAACAAATCTATGCGTGTTGATAAGACTTGGCCAAGTTTTACAAACGTCGGCCCAAGTTCTTGCAATACCCGTAATACTCGCTCCGGCGGTTCTAAATCACTGAGCACGCCATCTTCGCTTAGATGCAGGGCTTTTCCCGCGCGTTCCAGCACACTGCGCATACCCAATCGTCGTACCATATCACCAAATCCCCAGCGAATTAACACCGACGCGATTTCGTGTAAGCGTCCTAAGTCGCGGGCAGCGCTCAGGGTTTCTTTAATCATTGGCGCGACGCACGATTAGTCTTTTGATTTTAATGCGCTAGCCATACCGCTTAATATTCCACTGGCAATATCACTAATTTGGCGTCGCATTTTCTGACCGGCGTCAATCGAATTGCTTAAACTGTCTTTGCCCAATTTGGCCATATCGTCGCTTAAGGTTTTTAACGCTTGCGTTGCCGTTTTTCCAGCATCGGTGCCGCTGGTTTTTAAATGAGAGGCCAGTGTTTCCAGTGTTTCTTTAGTTGTTTGGGATGCAACTTCTGCGGTTCTACTGATGGTATCAATAAAGATTGATTCTAAATTTTCCAATTGATCTAAAGTTTGTTTGAATTCGTTTTCACTAAATTCGTGAGCCTTACCAATGGCTTCCTGCGCCGCAAGTTTTGCCGCTTCAGCAGATTTGCTTAAGGCTTCATCCATGCCCTGGCTGGCCTGTTTAAAACTTTGCTGCATTTGTTGTTTATTATCACCCACGGCATTTACAATGCCCTGGCTGACTGCTTGAATAACCGCTTTGATATTCTCCGTATCCAATGTGCGTTCAGTTAAGGCTTTTAAGGTAATATCGCGCACGCGTTGTTGTAAATCTTCACCGTTGGATAAGGCTTCTTCTGCGGCTTGCTGAGTATCTTGCTCAACTTGTTCTGTGTTTGTCATAAAAGCTCTCCTGCCTATTTTAAATTAAATTACACGGTTTTTATTATCATAAACCGATTATGCCTTTTTACCAATGGCTAAAACCGCATCCCGATAATGCTGCGAAATTCGTGCAATATGCCGACTCACTCGTCGTAGCCAGCGCATGGCCTCCAGGTATTGCGTACCTTGCGGAACAGGTAGTTGGCCAAGCGCCATTTTTTGCACCATGGTTTCCCGATAGGGTTGGGTTTCCTGCTCAATCGTACGATTGGTGCGTTGACTTAACTCAAGCATTTCATGCCACTGGTTGTCTTGCATGTGTTGTTGCAACATCACAATACTCTCAGCTAATAGTCGGCTATAAGGTGCTAAATGTTCAGTTTGTTTTGCTGTGGTGGCGCGATCCGTTTCTTCTGTACAGCGTTCGTGTAAACGCTGCATGTGATCAAATACATGCAGTATTGCGAGTAGTCGCTCCCATTCGCCTTTCTGGCCGGATTGCAAGTGAATTCGAT
>JAOUJM010000486.1 GCA_029883265.1 Gammaproteobacteria bacterium | reverse complement strand
AGACCATTAATTTTTGAGCTAGCGCTGGTTAATATGTGCTTTATTCATAACATTGAAGCTCAATAATATTACCTTCAGGATCAGTTGCATACACTTCCGTAAGCCGACCCCGATTCGGTACATCAACTGTAACCACTTTTCCGACTTGCGCGCCACCGGCAGCAATAATCGTATCCAGCGCTTGCTGTACATTATTAACGGCAAAAGACAAATGACCAAATCCAAAGGTATCCGGCGTTATATCGAATTTTTTAGTCGGATTGAGATATTGGATTAATTCAAGCTCCGGGCCTGTTGCGCCATGACCTGGAAAACGTAAATGAACATATTTGATCTCACCATTCTTTACAGCAGTAATATCCTCAATCCATTGCCCTTTCAAATGATCAATTGCTCGCAAAGGCTCACAAGCAAACACTTGCATATAAAACGCTTGCATTCTTTCAATGTCTCTGACAGTTAAATTGGTGTGTAGGTATTTGATATCGAGCGTCATTCTATAGATTCCAATTTAAAGTAGTCAGCCAAATGTGTTGATGCTGTATTTCAAATCACTAGTTTTTATTTAACAAGTAATTTATAGCGAATATGAGTTCATACAACTATGCCAAGCCCATGTCGTCAAGTCTAAATAATATTTCTGTTTTGCGATGTTTAGCCACTTGTTGCCAATGAACACCTTCTTGCGCACCAATCAGCGCGTAAATCATGTTACGGCTAACCGCTATGTTTTGCTGTTTTAGTTGAGCATATATTTCAAACGGATCGGCACCCATAAATGCATCAACATCATGTATGCCAATCGATTCAAGCATGGCTTCGCTTTTTGGCCCCAAACCAGCTAGCTCGCGTAGTTTTTTCATTCGATTTCTAGATATTAGGTTGCGTTTAATGAATTGTATCGCCGAGTATAGAAAATATCTAGCATCGATTCGGGTCATCATTGCACAGCGCTAGGCTGGCTGTTAATTCATTTTTTTAGTCAATTTCTGCGTGACGAATTGTAGCTATGCCAATTATTGAATCGAATCTAAGCATTAAAACATGATATTCCCATATTACGAAAGATGAAAACTTGATTTACATTGGGGTAAGAGGATTGTAATGCAAACACAATCTAAAACAGACATAAAAAAACTTCCATCATGTATCAATGTGAGCAATCAAGGATTTTAGGTGAGTGAATTAGCACAATTAGCGCGTAGGTTAAAACCGTATTCTGAGTGGCGCATTGATTTATCACACAATAAATCTGAATCTAACCAAGTCAACGTGTCGAAATATTGCTAGCAGATCCACGAATAAACTTTTTAAACAATTAAGTTTGGCTGTACCCAGGTAGTGCCCAAATAACACTAATAAAAAAGATTTCCAACTATTACATTTGCTACCGATATGTTATTGAGTGCGAGCACAGTTCGATAGTCTTTCCGAAAACACTCAGATTAGAAATAGTATAGGTTTAAATTCATAGGGCTTTGGTATGAATCCAGAAGAGTTGCTAGTTAATGTAAAAGGTTTGGAAAATATACGCATTGGTGGACTAGTACTACCAGCCGATGACTTTTCCATTTCAGATTTTATTGCTAACCAGGTTGGTGGTACCTGGCTTCATCCCGATGGCATTAACAGCACCATGAATCTATTAAAACATGTCTCGCTAAGCAAAGACATGAATGTACTGGACTTAGGTTGTGGCTTAGGTTCTACTTCGCGTTATATCACAAAAAAATATGGTTGCCGGGTTACTGCCATCGACAAAGACCCGGACATGATAGAACGAGCAAAAAAACTTACCAATGGAAGAGTCTCCCACTCAATTGAATATAAAACATTGGATGCCAATTCGAGTGAGCTAATCTCTAATA
>JAOUJM010000222.1 GCA_029883265.1 Gammaproteobacteria bacterium | reverse complement strand
CAACCAGCTCCATAGCTGATAGCTGAATTTCATCACACAGCAACAAACCCTTCGCTTTGGCTGGTTCAACAATTTCTCGTTTTGATAGCACATCATCATCGGTAGACGGTTCATCGATTGAATAAATCTCATCAAGTACCAGCAAACCACCGGTGCGTAGGAATTTACTTACGGCTTCAAAAGTTAATTCATAGTCACCAAATACCGGCCCCAAGCCGCCAAGTATTACCACATCAAAATGGAATTGATCATCAATTAGCTTACGCACGTCATTGACCTCAAAACGACATAAATGCTGCAGGTTTTGCTCGCGAGCCTTTTGCTTTGCTTCCAAAATAAAAGCATGCAAGCCATCAACACCTAAACATTCACAAGCGTATTTTGAAGCTAAATACAAACAAGTCGAACCTTTGCCACATCCCAGATCCAATACACGCATCGCTGTGCGCGATTTGATTCTAGGCTCCAGGATGCAAGCAATTTTTTTGGAACTAGTCCCGAGCTCATTCACGTCTTGAAAAATATATGGAAAAAATCCAAGCAAGGCTTGGTTATCCGCATCTAGTGATTGCAAAATACTTTGATCGATCGTTTCTGACATATCACACCCTCTTTCGCCAGGTGGCATGAAAAATTTTCACATGATTCGCGCTTCAGGCTTTGACTCCTCAACGTATAATAAATGCAAATCTGCACGTAAAGTAGCTCGCAAATTGTATTTTGCATTCCAAATCGATTGCTTTTGCTCTTCAGAATAAATCGCTCCAGGAGCCGGCTTTTGACCTAATGAGCCTCGTATTTGATAAAATGCTTTAATTGATTCTGTTGATAAAACAAAACCAGCTTTACTGCGATGCCACTCAAACAATTCGTCGCGCACACTTGTAAGAAAATCAGATGAAAGTTTTTGATTAAAAATATTTTCTCCTCTCAAGCGATCTGTAATCGCGAAAGCGCGCGGATATGATATGCGTGCAAACGGATTTCATACAGTTTTTCGGTGAGACGACGTTTTTGTTCTTGTGTTTGCAGTTCGCACGCATTCAATAGCGCCCGCTTAGAAGCCATATAGCTCAATAAACCAACTACGATTGAAACACTTGCAGCAATCATGGCAGATACTAATTGGGTAGACATTGACAAACACGCCCTTCAAATGATTAATAGTGAAAATATAACCAGTATAATTTAATATGTAACAATGATCAAAATTCGCTTTTCAATTGGCACACAAACATGCAAAACGCTACTATCAACTAAAGAATCAATGTCTAGAAACATAACTACATTATCGTGACTTTGCCGCAGCAATTCATTTTACGCTAGGCAATTTTTTCTACTAGCCCGCAGTCAATTGTCTATAGGTTGACGCTTTTTGCTCGAAAGATATTCAGAACCACAAACATTGAGTTGTTGACCACCCTAAGTGATGCTTCTACGCGTGGACGTAGTCTTGCACATTGCGCTAACATCTCTCTTTTACCCTTACACAAAAACATTTCTGCAAAACGTTGTAGAATTATTGTACTTTCCATGGAAAGCACCTCTGAGCACATTTAGCAATGAACCAGATAACAAGGCTAACCAGAATTAGTCTTACCTCAGGATCGCAGCCGTGCCCTTCAAGATCACATAATCCTGATAAAATGTTATAACTTAGCCCCCTAAGAAAACTGTAACATAACTGTCATATTCAGGGTTTAGTCTAGCGCAGATTCAGCATAAGCCAGCGCTAAAATGACAAATGCATTAACCGGTTCTTCAAAACGACATAAAATTCGCCATCTGAAAGATAAAGCGGCGCGTATCGGCATGGGCCTCGGCGGCATTAGCGTGATCATCGCTATCACTCTGATTTTCTTTTATTTATTATATGTCGTTATTCCCATGTTTAAATCAGCTGAAGTCGCAGCGATTGCCAGCTATGAGCTACCCGGTAAAGCACAAATACAAACCTTACATTTAAGTCTGGAAGAACAAAATCAAGTCGCCAGTCGCATCACCACCGATGGAGAGGTCATTTTCTTTAATGCGGCAAATGGCAATATCGTTAATCAATTCAAGTTAGCCACACCACACCAAGCCCAGCTCACTGCCTTTGCCTTAGATAGTCTCGCAAGTCATATATTTGCTTTGGGTTTTGGCAATGGCAAGGTTGTTATCGCTAAGTCTGTTTATGACGTACGCTATAACGAACACGGTCGTGAGATCATTCCCAGAGTTGACTACCCCTACGGTGATAACAGTATCAGTCTGATAGAGGATAGCGGCATTGCGCAATTGGCTATCAAAATCAACGATGAGCAAACTACACTTGCATTTTTAAGCACTGATGATCGCCTTTTTCTGGCTCATCAACAAGAAGAAGAATCGTTTCTCGATGAAAGTGACCATAGTTCGCCTGTTGCTTTTGTCACTCAGGAAATTGCCGATCTTGAAAATGTTAAGCAGTTAATTATTGATGACGAACAACGTTTGTTATACGCCTTGCATAACAATAGTGAGATTAGCTTATTTGATATTAGCGACAAGGACGAAATTGAAGCCGGGGAACGTATATCGCTAACTGACGCTGGTGTCGAGGTTACAAGTATTCGTTTGTTAACCGGGGGCATTTCACTTTTAATCGCTGACGATAGTGGTGAAATCAGCCAGTGGTTCCCGGTTAAAAAAGATGGCGACATCACATTAGAAAAAATCCGGCACTTTAAGAACACGGGTCAAGGCATTGAACTAATGCCCGAACAACGCCGCAAGGGATTTTTAAGTGTCAACCAACAAGGCGAACTCACGATTTATCATGCAACCGCGCACCGTGAATTAGTTAGTCAAAAAATTAGTGATAACGCACTACTGCATTTAGCCGTATCGCCACGCGCCGATCATATCATTGCGCAAAGTAGCGATAACAAAATTAGCTTTGTTAAAATTCAAAACGAACATCCGGAAATTTCCTGGTCGGTGTTATGGGACAAGATCTGGTATGAAAGTTATGACGAACCGAGTTACACCTGGCAATCATCGTCAGCGAGCAATGATTTTGAACCCAAATACAGCTTAATGCCCTTGGCCTTTGGCACTTTGAAGGCAGCGTTTTATGCCATGTTGTTTGCTATTCCACTGGCTATACTCGGCGCGATTTATACTGCTTATTTCATGGCACCAAAAATGCGCGCCTACGTCAAACCCACCATCGAAATCATGGAAGCCTTACCGACGGTAATATTGGGCTTTCTAGCGGGTTTATGGTTAGCACCATTAATGGAAGAACATCTCGCGGCCATGTTCACCTTGATTTTGTTATTGCCGCTTAGCGCTTTTGTTGCGGCCGGTTTATGGCAACTCGTGCCCGCTAGTATTCGTTTACGTGTACCTGATGGCTGGCAAGCGGCTTTATTGATTCCTTATTTAATATTTTTTACTTGGTTTGGTTTTGCCATTAGCGGTTTTGTCGAAGCATGGTTTTTTGCTGGCAATATGAAACTTTGGGTGAGCACGGAATTAGGCTTAGACTTTGATCAACGTAACGCTATGGTCGTCGGCATCGCTATGGGCGTCGCCGTTATACCAACAATTTTTTCTATCGCCGAAGACGCCATATTCAGTGTGCCCAAGCATTTAACATTTGGCTCTTTGGCACTCGGTGCAACACCCTGGCAAACATTGGTGCGCGTGGTTATTTTAACCGCAAGTCCCGGCATTTTTTCTGCCATCATGATTGGCTTTGGTCGCGCCGTCGGGGAAACCATGATTGTGCTTATGGCAACAGGCAACACGCCGGTAATGGATTTAAGTATTTTCCAAGGAATGCGCACCTTGTCAGCAAATATTGCTGTAGAAATGCCCGAGTCTGAAGTTAATAGCACTCATTACCGCATTTTATTTTTGGCTGCTTTGGTTTTATTCTTCTTTACGTTTATGTTTAACACCTTAGCAGAAATTGTGCGCCAACGTTTACGGAATAAGTACAGCTCATTATGACACCAAAGTGGATTAAAAATGGCGATGCCTGGATTTGGTTAAATGCTGCCGCAGTTAGCATCAGCATTATTATTGTTGTCGGTTTGTTAGGCCTGATTGCGGTGCGTGGCCTTAGTCATTTCTGGCCCGCATCTGTGATGCAAGCGGACTATGTATTCCCAGGCAATCCACTCAGCCGAATTATTGGCGAAGTCGTCGATAATGAATTAGTTTCTATTGATAATATTCGTAGCAGCGGCATTCAAATTGAAACTCAGGAACCCGTTCTTGAACGCCTTTTATTAAAAACCGGTAACCGCGATATTCTAGGTACTGACTTTCGCTGGTTGATAGCCATCAATTTGAAGAATATTCATTATCCAGAAAATATTATTGCTTTAGAGCGCCGCGAATGGGGCAACTTTTACGGTTATATAAAAAGCGTAAAACAACATGGGCAAATAATCGCTGAAGGCGAAAAGGCCTGGCCCATGTTGCAACAACGCTTAACACGTGCGTTAGATCTGGCGAAACAAATTAAACAAGTCGAGAAAAATGAAATCGGCGATATTAATTATGAAATGGAAGATCTTCGCTTAGCCGAACGCCGCCTACAATTGGATCAAGAAGACAACGAATCCAATCTCGCGCCGCTACACCAAGCACGTAAGCAGCTGGATGCTGACTATAAACAGTTACAACAACGTTTAAATCTTCTCTATCAGCAAATCAACCAAGACAGCCTGGTAGCGACTGTGGCCGATGGAACCGAAGTTGAGATTGCTTTAGCGAAAATTGTGCGCGCCTATCAGCCCAATGCATTGAGTTTGTTAGCACGCATTGGTTTGTATTTTGAAAAACTCGCTGAATTTATTTTTGACGAACCACGCGAAGCCAATACCGAAGGTGGAATTTTTCCTGCCATTTTTGGCACCGTAATGATGGTATTGATTATGTCGGTTCTGGTCACACCTTTTGGCGTGATCGCCGCTGTTTATCTGCGCGAGTATGCTAAACAAGGATTTTTGACCCGTACGATTCGCATCGCAGTAAATAATCTCGCCGGTGTGCCTTCAATTGTTTATGGTGTTTTTGGTCTCGGCTTTTTTGTATATTTTCTTGGTGGCAACATTGATCAATTATTTTATTCTGAGGCCTTACCCGCACCTACTTTTGGCACACCGGGGATTTTGTGGTCTTCATTGACACTGGCTATTCTTACCGTGCCCGTAGTTATTGTCGCTACTGAAGAAGGTTTATCACGCATACCCAAGGCTATTCGCGAAGGCAGTTTAGCATTGGGTGCCACCAAAGCAGAAACCTTATGGCGCACGGTATTGCCCATGGCCACGCCTGCCATGATGACGGGCATGATCTTGGCTGTGGCCCGAGCGGCAGGCGAAGTCGCACCATTAATGTTAGTTGGTGTTGTCAAACTTGCGCCGTCTTTACCACTCGACGACAACTTTCCATTCTTACATCTTGACCGCAAATTTATGCATTTAGGCTTTCATATTTACGACGTTGGTTTCCAAAGCCCCAATGTCGAAGCCGCACGACCTTTAGTTTTTGCAACGGCTTTATTATTAGTATTGGTGATTATCATTCTTAACCTCGCCGCGATTTATATTCGTAATCGCTTACGCGAACGTTATCGCGGTTTAGAACAATAGAACGGGACACACTATGAGCAATCAAACACTCACACACGGCATACGTTTAGACGCACTCAGTCGCTCCAGTAACAAAATGTATTTAAAAAATGAAAAAATCTGTCTTCGTGCTAACGACTTACGTTTGTTTTACGGCGAGAAACAAGCCCTAAAGAATATTAATCTTGATATTCCTGAGAAACGTGTATCCGCGTTTATTGGCCCAAGCGGTTGTGGCAAATCAACCTTATTACGTTGCTTTAATCGCATGAACGATTTGGTTGACAACTGCCGCATCGAAGGTAGCATTGATTTATATGAACAAGATATATTTGCCAAAGGCGTGGATGTTGCCGAATTACGTCGCCGTGTTGGCATGGTATTTCAAAAACCCAATCCATTCCCTAAAACTATTTATGAAAATGTCGCTTATGGTTTGCGCTTACAAGGCGTAAAGAGTCGCCGACAGCTTGACGAAGTGGTGGAGAAATCACTAAAAGGTGCAGCTTTATGGGATGAGGTCAAAGATCGACTGCATGACTCGGCCTTAGGTTTATCCGGAGGACAACAACAGCGTTTAGTCATCGCGCGCGCCATTGCTATTGAACCCGAGGTTTTATTACTGGATGAACCGGCATCTGCCTTGGACCCAATCTCCACTTTAAAGATAGAAGAGCTCATTAACAAGCTTAAAACTGACTATACTATTGTTATTGTAACGCATAACATGCAACAGGCTGCACGGGTATCTGATTTTACCGCTTTTATGTATATGGGCGAGTTGATCGAATTTAATGATACCGATACCATTTTCACCAACCCACAACAAAAACAGACAGAAGACTATATTACTGGACGTTACGGTTAGGAGCACGTCACATGGATAAATCATCAATTGGCCAACATATTTCCCAACAATTTAATATCGAACTTGAAGAAATTCGCAGTCGTGTTTTGGCTATGGGTGGCTTGGTCGAGGAACAAATCGCCAATGCTATTAAGTCCCTAATTGATGCCGACGTTAATCTAGCCCAAGCTGTCATCGAAAATGATATTAATGTCAATGCAGCTGAAGTCGCCATTGATGAAGAATGCAGTCATGTCATCGCCCGTCGCCAACCGGCCGCCAGTGATTTGCGTTTAATTGTCGCAGTTATCAAAACCATTACCGACCTGGAACGCATAGGCGATCAAGCCGAACGCATTGCACGCATGGGAATGCATTTAGCCGAGCTTGAACGGCCAAAAAATAACTACATAGAAATTCAAGCTGTGGGCGAACGTGTAAGACAAATGGTTCACAAGGCTTTAGATGCATTCGCTCGCATGGACATAGGCACAGCTATTGAAGTCGCTGAAGATGATTTATCCGTTGACCAGGAATATGATGGCATTATGCGTCAAGCTTTAACATTTATGATGGAAGATCCACGTTCAATCACTCGCATGCTCGATGTTATGTGGACGGCACGCGCCATCGAACGCATAGGCGATCATGCTAAAAATATATCTGAATATGTGATCTATTTGGTCAAAGGAAAAGATGTGCGTCACACCAGTCTGGAACAAATTCAAAAACAATTAAAATCAGATTGATTGACTGTTTTGATCTCGTAATAAAGTTTCTAATTTTTCTGCGGGTAATGGCGGACTGAAATAATAACCTTGAATAAGATCAACACCTTCGGCTTTTAAGAATTCTAATTGTGCTTTGGTTTCGACGCCTTCTGCCACAACTTCCATTTTTAGATTATGCGCCATGGCATTAATGGCGCTGGCGAATTCTCCGCTATCAGTTTCACTATTGACACCGATGTCTTTCACAAATGCACGGTCTATTTTTAGTCGATTAAAAGGCAAGTTTTTCAGTGCGGCCATGGATGAATAACCCGTACCAAAATCATCAATAGCAAGCTTTACGC
>JAOUJM010000221.1 GCA_029883265.1 Gammaproteobacteria bacterium | reverse complement strand
ACTCGATACCGCTCTTAGTAAAAAGCAATTAGAAGCCCGCATTCACGAGTTAGAAAAACAAGTCAAATTACTCGAAGAACAAAACCGTCTTTTACTCCACTATCGCTTTGGTGCAAAAACAGAAACACTCTCTGAGAATCAACTTGCGCTATTCGATTCGAGTGCGACTGAGCAACAAATTGCTGGTTCTAGTCAAAAAGAATCTATCAAAGTTACATCGCATCAGCACAAACGATCACCTGCCTTTGTATAGACTGGAAAAGCAATTCAAACGCTTTGGCATCTATCTCCCACGATCCACACAAAGTGATAGGCTGTTAGCACTAGCGGAAAAACTTCAACCACTGATCACGATCTTGAATCAAAAGATACTAGCATCATCACGTATCTGGACTGATGATACGATCCTTCCCTCACAAAACGATGACCCAAGAAACAAAATTATTCAAGCACATCTTTGGGTCTATATTGGTGGTCCCCTCAAAGATCCCCCTTTAGTCGTTTATGATTACTCCAAAACACGATCATCCAAATGGCCAATTGAAAAGCTCAAGGATTTCCGTGGCTACAAGCACGCCGATGGTTTTCCCGGATACAAAGCACTGCATAGAAACGATAATGTGAAATTCGTCGCATGCTACACCCAAAGGGCATAAAGGCACATGCCAGAAGAAAATTTCATGAATCGTCATTGGTGACGCAAAACCCAGGCAAAGCCCAAACCATGCTTGACTATATCCGTCTGTTATATAAGGTCGAAACAGAATGCAGACATATGAGCAACAAAATTGCTGGAGTGTGAAACCGATGAGGATTATGAAACGTTGGTGCCTGGGGTTTTGAAAACTTAAAGCCAGACGCTAACCAGAAAACTAATCTTCCTTTTGAGTCTACTTGGGAGGCATTCCGTCAATTCTTAAGTAAGAAAGATTGAGAGATTGCTTTCTGGTAGAATGATGAGTATGGATATTAGAAATTATTTACTTTTGATTTTTTTATCGCTGTTTCACGGAGTCGCTACGGCTAATGATTATGATATGCATCTCGGGCTTGGGGGTTCATACCTATACTCCGAAGGTTATCCCTATTTTGGCAAAGCTCGGCAAGCTCCTATTAACCATGTTTACTTTTCAAAATTCTTTATAAAAAACCTAGGGATTGATTTGAGCTATAGCCATTATGGGTCCACATTAAATGGATTACCTGTTTATTATGACGAAAACAAAGACCAACTGGTTTTTGATGATGGCGCCTCATTGCGCGAATCAGCGCAAGGGTATAGTGTATCGATCCATCACAAAATCCCAATATCCAAAATATTCCCAGTCCAATTGAATTCCAGTATTGGCTATTTTTTCTTGGATTCAAGGAGAACGATAAGTGGCAAAAATTATCACTCTGAAGAGCGCCTAATTGAAAATAATATTAGCCTAGGGTTTGCTATTTATTATGCAATTGGTAAACGCTTGTTGCTTTTTGCGGCGAAAGAGTTTTTATATAAAGAAAGTGTCTATCGATTCGATCAAACTCGACTTGGTATTACTTTTCGTTTCAACAAAGACGATTATAGGTCTGTCTTTACAGGTGTGAAGTTGCCTGAGAATGCTGAAGATATTCTTGAGTAGGAAGAGGGAGGTCAGGTAGTCTAAAAATGGCGTGTTGATAGAGATGGCACTTGGTCTTTTTTTGCTGGGCTTTTTCAAGGCTTTAATGACGAATGAATTTTCTATATAATGCAACACAAATGGGATAAGAACATAAAATTAAAATCTAGAGATTGAAAATTGAAAACTAATAATAGGAATATCTCCAAAACAGATTCATCTTCGCTCCGCAATATGCTCACTGAACTGTATCAATATCCATAACTAGAATCGCTAACGCTTGTTTAACTTGTTCATCTGTCGGTTGAATCTCAGGGATGTTTGAATTGATAAAGGCATTGGTGATGCTTGAAGATCTGCCTGTGATCTTCAGTATGCGTCCGACGTTTCGCACCTGCAGAATCTTGAACGCTTAGCGTTATAGAATTCATTTTTAATAAAATGCTCCGATCATTGATCTATTTATAAAGCTACTATCTAATCGAATGTCTAAAAAAAGATCTCTTGCTATTTCCTGAGACAAATTTTCGAATGTCACAGGTCTTACTATCACATAACATAGCATCGTTCATCTCTACTGGATCTAACTCATTGTAATACCAAAACTCCTTGTTATACCCAATGCCGTTCTTAATTAAAAAATCAATATTCTCCGTGCAGCAATTTGCAATCGAAAAACCCAATGGATCATAGTATTCTATATTCAAAGGCAAATACTTATCACCCAGCTTTTCATCAAAGCTTAGCAGCAAAATCACAATCTCGTAGTCTGGTATACGCAGATAGTGATACAACAAAGTGTAAAACTGTTTTATTGTTAATTCCTGTTTGACAAATGGAAACTCTTTTCTTAGAAATTTCTTTCTATCAAATGGTTCGCCACGCCTAAGAACAATTGCACGAAATGAATTAAAACCTCTATCCTTCACTTGTTCCTTAAATCCCATACTTTCGTTTTCAATATGGGCAAGTCTTTCTAGATTATCTTACAAAGACATTTTTGAATTCTCATCGAGATAACCACTAGGAATAAGCTCTTAATAAACATCACTGGCCATATCGTTCAAATTCAATATCTTCATTGTAATAATTATGCTATCCCTCGGCCAAAACACTGTTAGAAAGAACTATTAGCAATAATAAAATGTATTTCATATTTAGCTCCTCAACTAACGATAAGTAATATACCATTTTGGCATACAGCAAGTGTACGGTAGTCTGCCCCTACTGAGAACCGGACGCATATCAATTTCAGAATAGGAGTTCTTCTGCAGTTTTGGGGTCAAGGTATGTGCCCTTTAAATGTAAACATCCAGGCAATTGCCCGGACGTTTACGGCGACGCAGTCGCAAATACTTGAATTAGACTTCACATGTTTGACTCTTGTATTGACGAACAAGCCAAGGTGTCCCTTTTAAATTATCTTTAATACAATTGTCACTTTACGCAAAGGTGGCAAAGTCGCTAGTGGTAGCGAGAAAACGACTACTTTAACAAAGACGTGCATACTTATATCACTTTATTTCTAATCAGTCGCCATGGATTGCAGAATCAATCGGTTCTAGTTTTTAGGGACGGCTATTACTTACTTCAGAAAACCATTTATTATCACGATGATCCACAATACCATAATAGTATTCACCTTCAACACCGTCACAATACATTAGAATTTCATCCTCTTTATCTAAATCGAAATCGGCATGGTTAGTGTAGCGACACCCACTATCAGCCAGCGATTTTTCGTAGACTGGCTTGTAAGCTCCATTTTCAACTTGAAGAGCTATAATCAGTAGTGATTCATAGAATTGATCACCATAGTGTGCATCAGAGCGATTTCCTATTTCCCAATTTCCAACTAATACAAACTGTTCATCAGTTAGTTTTAATCTGGCATATCGCGCATTTTCAAAAAATGCCTTTTTATTCGATGTCGTCCACGCTGGATGATCAGTTTTGGTAATATAGCCTTCGGCCAAATCGACTAGCGCATTTTTTTCCAACTGATTTAACGCACTATTATATTTTTTAATATTCGTCAGTTCATAGTTAGTTGCAATTGCGTTATGGGGTGGTACATTCTGCGCCGAAGAGATTAGTCGTGCATAGGTTTCTGCGGGACAATAGAATAAACAATTGAAATATGCTTCAGTCTGTACAGATCCGACTACAACTCCGCCACTATATGCACGATAGGCTGCACCACGATTGTAGAAAATATTTTTTTGCTGTTTGAAGCCTGCATCATCGCCCTGAAACCAGAAAAATTTGATTTTATTATTTTCTAATATCGCCACCGGCTCCAAGATTCGATTTCGATAGTAGTAAATTAGCTGCTCTTTTGGAGAGTCGATAAATTCAGGTTGTCGATATTTCTTGAAGGACTGCTTTACTTGCTCAAGCGCCACGCTATCCTTAGTTCTACGCAATTCTTCAATCAGTATTTTCTGTGCTTTCTGGTTTAAAGGTGCTAACGCAGCTGCGCGCTCAGCCCATTTCAGGCGTGCACTGCTGTTGGCGAGCACGGCCTTGTCATATTGCATTAAAAGATCATCAACAACCGGCATGGAACCAACATTTGAAGCGGCCACCCATGCCTCCTGAGTAGAATTCATGCCGAATTCTACTGCGACATAGCTAACACAATACCATTGAATATTATCTTGCCGCTTTGCATGCCCACAACCGTCAACAGAAGCTACTTCTTTATTACCGGCTTCATATCGAAATATCAAAGGAGTGGCTATGGGTAACTTTGACACGATAGCTGCCCTAACATCGGCACCCGCACGAATATTGGCAGTTGAGCTTATAACAAACAGCCTATGACCATTGCGCAACTCGCTGGCATTAATAGGTGACTCATAGCTAAAGCTGAACAATATTACAAACCCAAAGTGAAAAAGATATCGATACATTGTTAACCGTCACCTATGTCAATACTAGTCTAGTATAGCTTGTAATTTATTGATTTCTAATCACATGTTTTTGCAGGCTTAGAATAATTTTTCCGTGCAAGTATCAACTTCCAACAAGAAAAGACTGTGGACTATATTTATTTCTCATCTCGATTTCCACAATTTATTTTCCGCAAACAGCACGTCTCTAATTTATTCTGACCAATGCTTTTTCCTGCTTTACCTATTTGTAAAATAGTCGAATTTTTTCTACTGCGTCATCCTTATGGCTATGAAACTAATTTACGCTTCCATTTGTCTGTTCTGTTACCATTTTCACTAGCGAAATTTGTAATATCGCTTTTGGTTTAGAGAATAAACGAGATAGCTCTTTACATTTTTATTAACAAATATTTGATGCATTATTCTATAATGGAGCGCAAATCTGATATGCTTTGACTATTGGATTTGCGTTTAGCGTTCATTAACAATAATAGGAACCATACGGACATGATTTCATGCTTTTTGCGTCGAATTTTAACAAGCCTCGTATTTTGTTTATTGACTCCCATAGGCTACGCTGCCGAATTCACTGTTGATACCACGCTCGATTATGAAGACGTTAATCCAGGTGATGGTGTTTGTGCAATCATCACGGGTGAATGTTCCTTGCGAGCGGCTATTGAAGAAGCCAATGCATTTGCTGGCCGGGATATTATTAATATTCCGTCGGGAAAATACGACATTTATTTTGTTGGTCAAGGACTCAAGATTACTGAATCGGTAGTTTTACAAGGCGATCCCGAAACCGCAAGCATAGTGGCGGCAGATTCAAACATCGATATTCTTAATGGCAGCAATATGCTGTTGCGTCATTTGACTTTGCAGGGGGGACGCATTGGCGTGCAAGGCCAAGCCAATGTATTGGATCAGGTAGTTATCGATGGCGCAGCGGAATTAGGCATGTTAATAAATGCCAATGAAACCTCAGTCAGTTTTCTTTTCAATACTCACATCACTAATTGCCGTCTTGGTTTAAAAGTCCTGCAAGATACCTATATTTTTGATTCTGAGCTTAGTCATAATGGCATTTATCTCGGTGAAGCTTTTGTTAATCCGAATTACATCGGCGGCGCAATTCTTTTAGGTGATGAGGCGCAACAAACACATGCCAAACTTATGCTTCAAAGCGTTAAAATTCGTGACAACAACGCCGATCGCGGCGCAGCGATACTGGCGGCAGAAGTTGCTGGTCAGGTTGCAAACATTACTGTCTTTGATAGTCACTTTAATACGAATCAATCAATGGAACACAACGTGTATATTGGCGGCGGCAGTGTTATTCAGCGCAGCCAGTTTAAAGAAAATTTTGCTGACTATGATGGCGCGGCTTTAAGTATTGTTGGCGGACAATTTGTTTTGTCTGAAAGCACTATTATAAGAAACAAATCCAGGCGCAGTGTATTCTATAGTAATAACAATGAGGGCCTAATAAGCAACAGCTTAATTTGGGGGAATCACATCGTCAACCTCAATGGAGATTTTTATAACAGCGCGAGTCACGCTGTCGTCAATGCTGATGGAGGCATACTTAATTTTGAGTTTAGCAGCCTAGACAATAATTTCGGCGGCGTATTAAAAGGTGAGATGATATTAAAAGCCACTTTGCTCCGCACTGTTCATAGCGAGATTTGCAAAATTGGACAATTCTTTTCTAAAGGTTTCAATATTGTCAGTGATGCCAGTTGTGGCTTTGATTCTATCGCAGACTTGAATAGTACAGACCCCTTATTCAGCAACGTCGGTTTTACCAATGAACGCCTGGACTACTCGGTGCTAAAAGATGATAGCCCCGCTTTGAATCTTGTGCCGGTGAGTGGCTGCATTGATTATGGCCAGCTTGGTGGATCACGCAAAGATGGTGAGTATTGCAATAGTGGGTCGTATCAAACGAAATATTTGTATACGCCATACTCAGCGGTTGAATTTAAAGAGGCACACTACCAACTGAGCGAACAAGCAGGGCAACTTTCAATGACGATTGAACGTAAAGGTAATTTGCATTTACCGGCTGATGTGCACTATGTCACCGTTCCCGATAGCGCAAGCACAACTGACTTTGTCCACAGTGAAGGAAAAATTGAATTTCCAGCCGAAGTCAGCGAAATGTCTTTTTTAATTGATGTTCGAGCGGATGATCTTAAAGAAGACACGGAACAGTTTTATGTACGCTTGTTTGGCCGCTCAGCCAATATCACTATTGCAGATCAGCATCAAACAACCGTGGCATTGATCGATGGCGACAGCACTACACCTGGCTCATCAAATACTTCACCAAACAATATTCCTCCAAACGAAAATCACGGCAATACAATTGGCGCTAGTAGCAAACGTTCATCCATGTCGAGCGTTTCACTTATTGCGCTTTTACTAGTGATTATTTTGATAAGAATGAAAAATATAGGCCGCCAATGTTGCACAAGCAAGTGATTATCATTCACAAGAACTGCTTGCCACAAATGGAAAGCGATCGACTATATTTTCATGCGCCGTAGAAACAGGGGCAATTCTATTTTCACCAGCCACTCCTGTTAACTTATTTTCAATCAATTGAGTGCATTCAGGTACGACATTTACATACTTGTTATCTGAGCACACTTCAGTCACATAATATAATATGCCTAACTACTATTTTGTGAGTCCAATGAATTGTATTCTGTTTTTAGTAATAATATCTGGTATTTTTTTAAATTTTCGTCATTTTGTAACATTCATGATGCCCCTATGATCGTGATTCTAAAACTCAACACGCCATCGCGCTTATTGAATCTGTATCCGAATTGGCAAGACAATACATCCGATTTTACTTAAACAATTGCTACAACGCATTCATTACTATTTCCTAGTAAACACACACTTATCTAACAACAAACATCGTACCGAAAAGCCTATTTTGTGTGCTAAGCAAGCAAACAAAAATACTAGCATGTTCAATCGCCAGCCCCTTTCTTTGCGAATTTTATAATTTGTTCTAATGGCATATGATCACCCGCATCCTTTCCATTATAAATGGATCG
>JAOUJM010000220.1 GCA_029883265.1 Gammaproteobacteria bacterium | reverse complement strand
GCTAATGATGGTGATTTATGCCTTATTTTGTCTATAAGTACGAAAATACAGACTTAGGTAAACTCAAAGAACTCAAAAAGTTAGCCGAGTTTGCAAGTTATCCCGAAGCATCAAAATTCGCCAAAGGCCAACGCGCGGAACAAGACTCGAATGATCAAGAAATAATCAAAATCATGTTTGCTGATAATGAATTACTTGCGGAAGAGCAAATTCGTGAAAAACGCGAACCAAGGCCTGCTGGTGACGACTAAGCATTTTTTGCGACTACATACCAGGATGAAAAGCAATGATTTTAAGCCTCACATTTGATGATAAAAGTTTTGATGTCGATGTCCCAGACGCCTTGATAAAAGATGCTGAAGATTTTTATCAAAAAATGGATGCCGATATGGACAAAGGTTGGCAATTAAGCCGTGAATGGGTTTCTCACCCTACGATAGAACAGCGCTGCCAAGTTGTTGCGGACAAAATACTTGATGCATTTAATGACCAAAAAGAAGATATGATCATTCTATTTTCCGGCTATATTCTGAGCCGTATACCTGAGTGCAAAAAAGTTGTAATTGATACTAGTGGCGATATAAGTCAAAGCCAGTTATTTGTTGACGCATAAGCGCTTACATTAAAGCAGTTAGCTGGTTGACAAACTGCTCAGCTGTAATATTCGAAGTACGCCGTACGGATTTAGCCTCCCCCGTTTCGGCTTCAACAACTAAAAAAGTCGGATAGCCTTGAACCTTAAACTCTTCCGCGAGTTTATTTTCATAGGAACCTAGCTCAGGATTGATTTTCACTAGATGTAGCTGGTTTAAAAAGTCATTCACCTGCGGCGATGATAAAACTTCTTCCCTTAATTTTTTACAATTTGGACACCAATCTGTGTAAAAAAATAAAGCCATGGGTTTCCCCGTTTCGGCTTGCAAACGGCTGGCTTCAACAAAGCCCTCGAAACCTTGGTGCCAGTGACTTAAACTGGCATCACTGGAAAACCGCGACAATTGCAATCCTGCAAAACTTATTGCAATGCTCACTACTAACAATATTAAAAGTAATTTTGTTGTTTTTGTTAGCTGCATGATTTCATTTTGTCCTTTTTAAGTGAGTCATTCTAGTTAACTGATGTTTGGAAATTATTTAATTGGAAATCGGTTGCGTCACACTCCGCCGCACTTAAATCAACATAATAGCGTGAAGGAAATCCATATTGAGCATCAAATTGCGGCAAGGCATTGGGTTCGCTGCTGCTCAACGAAAACACTCTAGGCTCATCGGAAGCCTCATTTAACATCGTTTTAAATAAATCATCGATGCTCGGCCAGTTATCGGCATCTTCATAGGCTCCCAAACTTGGCACATAGACGGTTGAAACCTCGCCCTGATTCACAATAATCTCAACCGGTGGAAATGCATCGACCAGTGGACAATCCACCGGCGTGCGATTTAATTCAAAACTATAAGTTAAAATATTCCACGATCGCCATTTGCTTTTGTTTTCACTGATCAAATCAATTATTGTTGATTCTTTTTCTGGAGCCGCGCATGCAAATAATAACAACAGTAAAACCCCACAGGCGAAACTTTTTAAGATTACGTTTTTCTGACCGTTCTCAGACAAAAAAATCAAGGCCATATACCCCGCATCAAAGTTGCTTTGGCTACCCGCTCGATTGCTTGCATTAGGGCAATACTACGAAAGCTTGGTTTCATTTCACATAAACATTCGGCAGTTTCTTTATCACCCGGCACTTCTTCACCGACAACAAATTTTTGCCATCGATCAAATACCACATCAACAACGTGATACATTTTAGTCTTTAACTTTTCGATCACATAATCCATAGCCCATTGCTCGTTAGCTTGATTTTGCACCCACTCATAATAACTCACAGTGACACCACCCGCATTGGCCATAATATCGGGAATAACATAAATGCCGCGTTGGTTCAAAATCTCATCAGCTTTAACCGTGGTTGGATTGTTCGCGCCTTCGACAATCAGTTTGGCTTTGATTTTTTGCGCATTTCCTGCGTGTATTTGATTGCTCAAAGCCGCTGGAATTAATATATCGCATTCCAGCTCCAATAATTCATCATTGGTAATACTCATGGTGTCTGGCATACCTACGACTGAACCATGACTTTGTTTAAACTGCGCCAGTGCATCCAGATCAATACCGTCCGCTTTATGGATGCCACCGCTGCTGTCACTTATTGCGACAATACTTGCACCCTTGCGCACAAATGCTTCTGCGGCAACGGCACCAACAGAACCATAGCCTTGAATAACCACTTTAGCGCCCGCTACTTCCTGCTGTTGTGGAATTAAAGCTTTTGATAAAAAACGCTCGGTGACATATAACACACCTAATCCTGTGGCTTCATTGCGTCCATAGGAACCACCCATTTCCACTGGCTTGCCGGTCACGCTGGGTAAATTATTTTGCCCGGGGTGTAATACATCATAGGTGTCGTACATCCAGGCCATGGTTTGTTCATTGGTGTATAGGTCGGGCGCGGGAATATCAACATTTGGCCCAATCGCATGACTGATTTCTGTGGTAAAGCGACGTGTAATACGACGTAATTCTTTTTCACTTAAATGTTTCACGTCGCAAACCACACCACCTTTGGCACCACCAAACGGAATATTCATTAGTGCACATTTCCAAGTCATTAATTTCGCTAGAGCAATAACTTCCTCAAGGGTAACATCCGGGTGATAACGCACACCGCCTTTGCCTGGGCCAAACACTCGATTATGAACCACTCGATAGGCATGAAATGTTTGCACGCTACCATCGTCAAGCTCAATGGGAAAATAAGTGGTTGTAATTCGCTTTGGTTTTTTTAAGAATTCAACCAGACCTGTTTTTATTTCTTGCATAAAACAAACAGCTCGATCAAATTGCTGTTCACTCATAAAGACTGGATCGAGATTTTCGACAATGCTTGTGGATTCTATTTTTGAATCAGTCATAGCCTGTACTTTTTATATGAAGCGTTATTTGATTATTCCATCTTTGACAAATACACACCAGTGAATTAGAAAACCTAATGTGGCATTTTTTGGCGCAATTCATCACGATCAAACCACCACTGGTTTTGTCCCATGATTGCATCAATCACCTGGCCCATACGCGGTAAAAAAATCGTTGGATCGGTTAATTGCAAGCGCTCCATCCAAGCATTTAGGCTCTCTTGAGAATCAACCCCACCATGACGTTGCGCCACTTTTGCAATTAAATTGGTAGTAAGAAACTCTAAATTGTCCAGAATTTTATCCGTTGCGCGTAAACCGACAATATAATGCGCCGTGACCGCTGCGACTGCCGCGCCATCGGCATTATCCGGTGTTTCATCAATAATATGGTTCAACATTAACACTGATAGCTCAGGATCAATAGGAAAGGCAATTGCCAACCACGCGCCTTGAATTAAAGCGCTAATTGCATCCGTCTCACCGGAAAGAAACATAATTTCACAACACTCAACCGCTTCCATCCAGCAATCGTATTTTAAAAATAGTTCAAATGCCTCACGCGCCGTGGCAAAAGCCCCTGATTTACGCGCCAATTTGATTTGTGCATTGGCTTTATCGAGCAAAAGCTCCGCTTTGGCTAAGTCCCCATGATCATTCGTCAGGTTTGTTAGTTTTTGTTCTGCTTCAGCCAATTTTTCTTTAAAATAGGCTTCCGCTTCGGCATCGCTCATGGTTTCAATAACAGGCTGATCGGACATAACATTTTCTCTTGAGTTAAATTTTTGGCTAATTGTACACTATTTTAGTCAGATATTAAAAATCTTGGTATGCTTGAATTATTCATAATCGGTAACTTAGTACAGTTTATAACTATAACAAATACACCAGAGGTAATAATGGACAATAAGGCCAAACTTGAGTTTTTATTAAAATTACAGCGCCGGGAGAAACAAAAACGAATCGTATTTGTGATTTTATTTATTCTGCTATTAGGTGTGGGAATTATTTATTCCCAAGTGAAGAATATGGCTATCGCTTAATCGGGAATATCGATCTCATTCAAATGATTGGATAGCTCATTTAGATCTTTTTTCGACACTGAAAAATATCGCTTCAACAATTCTCCAAATTGACTAGTCACGGCGACAAAGCCTTGCTGCATTTGTTTGGCCTTAACCTGCGGCACAAACCCAGCGCCGCTTGATTCTTTTGAAAGGCTTGAAACACTTGCGGATCAGTCAAAACATGATCAGGCAATTTCATATTTGCAACATTGGAGCAGCGAAACTCGGTCACGCCAATAATCATTTCTTTTTCTTGAGCCGCAAGACCTTTAACCATATTAACAAGATTGGGAATTAAGTCGCACCGCTGCTTATATTGATTCTGCACTTGCGCCCATGTAACTTTGACTTCTTCATGCTTACATGGAATATTTTTTATCCCACAAACGCTCAGACTCAGTAACAGAGCAAACCCTAACAGGAAAAGCAAAAAATTTTCAGGTTTTAATAGAACATAAGACTTCCTTCGAAAAGAAAGTAATGATGTTTAGCTTAACAACCACACACGCGAAACGTACAAGGCAAATAAAAAAAGAAATTTCCTTGGGAAACGATAGTTACAAGCCAGAGAAAATGCGCAGCGAGTTTTTCGCTGCGCGAGAGGAATTATTTCATATCTTCAATTAACTCGCCGTTCAAACCCAATGGCAAGGAATGAGCAATTCCCTTATGACAATCAATACAGGTTTTTCCGGCATCAACCCCTTTGATATGACGTTTATAAGCACGACGACTTTGTTCGGTGTAATCCATGGATTCAAAATCATGACAATTGCGGCACTCGCGGGAATCAGTTTCTTTCATTCCTTCCCATACATGCTGCGCCAATTTCAAGCGCTTAGCCTCAAATTTCTCACGCGTGTTAATCGAGCCAAGAATTTTATGAAACACCTCATTACTCGCCTGAATCTTACGCATCAGCTTGTAAGTCCATTCTTTGGGTACGTGACAATCCGGGCAAGTTGCGCGCACGCCTGTGCGATTACTATAATGCACCGTGTCTTGATATTCCTGGTACACATAATCGCGCATTTCATGGCAACTAAGACAAAACGCTTCGGTATTTGTCGCTTCCATTAGTGTATTGAATGCACCCCAGGTAATCACGCCAATAATTATACCTGCCAATAAAATATTACCAACCGTATAACGGCCGCCGCGACTATTTAACCAGTTTCGAAACTCATTTAATTTACTCATAGCTATTCCGATTCCATTCTTAGCTAAACTTCAGCTGTTTACTTTTTTGACTTCGACGGCATAATTGAACGAAACTCGTTCTCGACCAAAGGCTCCGCGTCCACTTGAGTGACATGACATTGATTGCAAAAGTATCGACGGGGCGATACGCGATCCAGTTTGTTGCCATCACGATCATAAAAATGCGAATCACCAATTTTTACTGCACCCGCCGCCACATGGACATCCGGCCCATGACAAGTCAAACACTTATTGCTACGTAAATTGATTTTGTAGCCCTTAACACGATGCGGAATTAAGGGTGGCTGCTTATCGTAATAGCGCGGAATCACGTCTCTATCGATTGGCTTACGTTTCATATCGACCGCTTCGCTCATTGAAGTAATTTCATTGCCCCCACGCAAGGAATGCGCGCCTTTGTGTTCGGCACTTAGGCTGAAGCTTGTTAACATCAGCAGTGACGAAATTAAGATTAAAGTTTTACACTGCATCAGTCACTCGCTCCATTTTAACGGCACATTTTTTAAAATCGGTTTGCTTGGATATCGGGCAAGTCGCATCCAAGGTCAGTTTATTAATCAATACGCCTGCATCAAACCATGGCACATAAACCATGCCTTCTGGCGGACGATTGCGTCCGCGGGTTTCGACTCGCGCCTGAATCTCACCACGACGAGAACTGAGCTTAGCGAGCATGCCTCGACGTAAACCGCGCTTTTTTGCATCCTTTGGATGAATATAAATTAAGGCATCAGGCATGGCTTTATATAGTTCAGGCACGCGTCGTGTCATCGTGCCCGAATGCCAATGCTCTAAAACCCGACCCGTAACCAACCACAAATCGAAATCTTTATCTGGCACTTCTGCCGGTGGCTCATAGGGCAAGGCAAATATAATTGCGCGTCCATCAGGCTTGCCATAAAATCGCACGCCTTCACCTTTTTTCACATAAGGATCATAACCTTCACGAAAACGCCATTTGGTTTCTTTTCCATCGACAACCGGCCAGCGCAATCCCCTTACCTTATGGTAAGTGTCAAAGCTGGCTAAATCATGGGCCTTGCCACGACCAAAGGCGGCATACTCCTCGAACAACCCTTTTTGCACATAGAAACCAACCGCCTGCGATTCATGATTACCAAAACCTTTTTTGGTCTGACTAAGCGGATATTTGTTTACTTGACCATTGGCAAATAAAATATCGAAGAGCGATTTATTTGCATATGCAGGTTTTTTACTCAACAAATCTGCGGGCCAAACGTCTTTAACTTTTATGCGCTTTGAAACTTCCATGAGTTGCCATAAATCAGATTTTGCAATGCCCGGTGCTTTTGTTTGTTCATACCAAAACTGGGTGCGCCTTTCTGCATTACCATAGGCGCCTTCTTTCTCAACCCACATGGCCGTCGGCAAAATCAAATCAGCGGTTTGTGCGGTAATCGTCGGATAAGCATCAGAGACCACGATAAAATTATCTGGATTACGATAACCCGGATAACCTTCCTCATTCATGTTAGCCGCGGCCTGCATATTGTTATTACACATCACCCAATACACATTCATTTTGCCGTCTTTTAACATTCGATTATGTACAACCGCATGATAACCCGGCTTACCAGGAATCGTACCTTCGGGCAATTTCCAGATTTTTTCGGCAATATCCCGATGCTCTTTTTTCTTAACCACCATGTCGGCAGGTAAACGATGGGTGAATGTTCCAACTTCTCGTGCGGTTCCACAAGCCGATGGTTGACCTGTTAGTGAAAACGGTCCATTGCCTGGCTCAGAAATTTTACCCGTCAGTAAATGAATATTATAAATTAAATTATTAGCCCAAGTTCCACGTGTATGTTGATTAACACCCATAGTCCAGAAAGAAACCACTTTTCGTTTCGGATCAGCATAGATTTCTGCAAGCTTGATTAAATCCTTTTTTGGCACACCGGAAATATCATGGGCTTTCTGTAGCGTATATGTTGACACAAATTTCTTGAATTCATCGAAAGTCATCGGTGAAGAACCGCCGGCCTTATCTGCATTCTTGGCTTTTTGCTGCATGGGATGCTCATTACGCAAGCCGTAACCAATGTCGGCATTTCCCAGACGAAAATTAACGTGCTTAGCGATGAAGTCATGGTTGACCTTATCGTTTTCAATCAAATAATTTGCAATATAATTCAGAATCGCTAAATCTGATTGCGGATTAAAGACCATGGCATTGTCGGCCAAATCAAAATTGCGGTTATAAAAAGTTGACAACACCGCCACATGAACGTCGGGAGCGCTTAATTTGCGATCCGTTACTCGCGTCCACAGAATTGGGTGCATCTCCGCCATGTTC
>JAOUJM010000219.1 GCA_029883265.1 Gammaproteobacteria bacterium | reverse complement strand
AAAGCAACATAAGGTTCAAGTACTGCAATTACCTAATGATGTATTACATCAACTACACATCTTATCAAACGACGTGGTTGCCGAAGTCGCTGATAGAAACAAAATGGCGCGCAAAGTTTATGACTCCGTGTTAAAGTTTAAAGATACGGCATTGGCTTGGCATAATATCTCGGAGCGCGCATATTTAAATGCACGTGAGGCTTAGACTAAATACTTGTTTGGCTTTCGCTAAAGCTAGCGGCTAGATGGCACCAATTTCAGTTAATAGCTGTTCGTGAAACACTGATGCATTTCATTCATGCGCAGCGTCAACTGAACTAAATTCTCGAATATTATAGCCGAATATACCTTGCGCCATATAATTCAGCAAACAGTTGCGTTTTTTATTGCTAAGATTAGCCAGAGCTCTAAGCCAATGAACACTCTCAACAATCTTCTAAACCTCTAGCGGTACAACTAAGTCATCAGCTTTGCGATTGAGCATCAAGGCAAACTCACCTGTTAATTCTGACTGCATCCAGTTGATGACTTGCTGTACTTTTTCAGCATTGATATGTAGGTCTTCACAAGCCTTTGCGATCACTTTTAATTCATCAAAAAAAATATATTGACAGAGTCAGAGTTGCAACATTTTATACGCCCTATCTTAGCAATAGCAGGCAGGTTTAGTTGATTTTTAGGCTGGCATGAAGTTCGTTTCAGTTGTCTGGACGGTCAAGCAATTTTTTCTCTCAGTCGATTACGATTAAAACAATGCTCAAATCACTATTCATATTTAAAGTGTTTAATTTTTTCACCTTTGAGCACAATATCCGTCATTGCTTCTATTCCCAGTTGCAGATGTTGATAACTCCAACCTTCGGTCACATTCATGTCTGATTCTTCTGTTTTTATGCCCTCAGGCGTGATCGGCACATCCGATACCAACAGAAGTGCGCCTCTGGCAATTTGATTTTTGTGGCCAACAATAAAGATGGTTGCAGTTTCCATATCAATAGCCATGCAACGTAAATTGTGAATGCGTTTTAAAAACTCTTTATCATGCTCCCACACACGTCGGTTGGTCGTATACACCACACCCGTACGATATTCGTGATCATGTTCGATTATTTTTTCTGATACAAATTTATGTAACTTAAACGATGGCAGGGCAGGTACTTCCGGCGGAAAATAGTCATTACTTGTGCCTTCACCACGAATGGCCGCCACCGGTAGAATAAAATGACCGATTTCGCTAGATCGTTTTAGGCCACCGCACTTTCCAAGAAACAACACGCCCTTTGGATTGCGTGCACTTATTAAATCCATGATCGTCGCTGCATTTGGGGAGCCAATACCAAAATTAATAATGCTTAAACCGGCGCTATTGGTCGCAGCCTGCATAGGGCGAGTTTCACCTTGAATGTCACATTGAAATTGCCGTGCAAATTGTTCGACATAATAATGAAAATTGGTTAATAAAATATAGTCTCCAAAGCCATCAACCGGCATACCGGTGTAACGAGGCAACCAGTTTTTTACAATCGTGGAGTAACGCATAACAATCCTTTGTGTAAAAACTCTTTTATTGCTGCGAAGTTCATGCCTCCACGGATTTCTTGTGCTAATTATCGTTAGAAAATGGACGCCTTGTAGTTTATAATTACCACACATAAATAGATTGATCTCTAGGAGACAAAATGAAAAGAGTAAAACAGTATTCGTTTGCCTCAATTATATTTGCTTTTTCCGATATTTCATTGGCTAACGTAGAAGACTGGTACATGATGTGGGGATTCGGCATCGCTTCACATTCCCATGCCGCCGCAACAGAAAACTATATGAAGGTCAACGAAATCGTAGGCTCATCTCGCACGCAAAACGCTATCGACATGTTCGGTATTTATTTTCCTATGGGAAATGACCAAACTATTGTGGGTTTTGTCGTTAATGGTACTTATGATTCCGTACAGAATTCATCTGCGCTAATTCAATATAATTATTACAACTATGCTATAAGTACCTTACATTTCACGGGCAAAGAGCCTGGGGATGGTTTTTTTCTTCGTGCTGATGTGGGCAAAGCCAGCTCTGTCCTAGTGGTTGACAACTACTACGAAAATTCTTTCAAAGATATTGAGGGTACTTGGGGTATTGTTACAGGAATTGGTTATGGATTGCCTATAACTCCTGCAGCTCGAATTTTGGTTGGCCTTAATTACACACTACGCAACATAAATAAGGAAAATGAAATTGCGACGGAGTTTATAGTTGACCTTCTTTGGTAAAAACTTTATTTGGGGCCTATTGGCCCCTTTTTTCTCCTATTTTAGCTGCTCGATTATTTGTCGATACAAACCAAACAATTATAGCTTTGACTACGACGAATATGGACACTGGCTTATCTCAAATATTAACAAATATTTTTAGGCATTTAGCACATTCCATCATTCTATGTGATTCTATTGGATCAATTTTTTACGTATCTCCTGCCTGCGAAAAACTTTTTGGGTTAGACAAGTCATCACACAATAATATTTTGCAGATTCTTACTCCACTACTGGAAAAACAAACATTGGATCAGCTGGAGCTAAGCCTTAGTTTTGGACCAGGCCAACAACACACTACAACAATTCCTATTCACGCAAGCTCTTTTTTAGATATAAACTACAATTTACAAATATCCGCTTGTGAAATCAAAGACGCTCAAGACCTGCCTAACAATTTACGCCTGTTAATCTTCGAACCACTAACGCAGGTACATGACCAGGATAGTCTAAAGGACATCATTTTAGACACTATAGATGATGCTATTTTTCTTGCACCTATTTCCGACAGTGGAGAACATGGTAATTTTGTATTTGTAAACAATGCTGCATGTAAGCGCCTAGCTTATACACCTGAGGAGCTTTTGGCTTTGAACGCCAGAACTCTCAATCCAACCGCAAACAATGACAAGGTCAAATCCTTTGGTCGTGAAATTGTACGCGAGAAAATCTTAAACTTTGAGTCATTGCATCAGAGTAAAACTAAACAAAAAATTCCGGTAACGGTTATTGCACAGCTAGTACAGATCGACAATCAAAATTATGTTTTATCCTGCGCACGCGACCTTCGCTACAGCGAACGACACCTACAGGAGCAACAACGCTTCGGCAAACTACTTGATCACTCCTGGGATGAGATATTTGTTTTTGATGCGGAAAACTTGCTTATTCTGCAAGCGAATGAAGGTGCGATTGATAATTTGCAATATACGAAGTCTGATTTATATGAGAAAAATTATTTTTCTGTGGCAGACATCACACAAAGTGAATTGAAGGCACGCTGCCAAGCCCTTGTTAAAGGAAAGTCAGCACATATTGTTTTTGAAACTCAACATGTGCGGAAAGATGGCAGTCGATATCCTGTAGAAGTGCGTTTACAAATATCTCATGATGAAACTCCACCTGTTTTTTTAGCCAATGTTCATAACATTACCAAGCGCAAACAAAATGAGAAAAGACTGCAATTTCTTGCCAATTACGATTCGCTCACTGGACTACCTAATCGCACTTTATTTTTCGACCGTCTGTATATGGCAATAGAGACGGAAAAACGAACCAAAACTATCACCGCAGTTTTTTTTATAGATCTGGATGGCTTTAAATTTGTCAACGATAGCTTGGGTCATGATGCTGGCGATCAAGTGCTAATCTTAGTATCGCAGCGCTTGAAAACCTGTTTACGTCGTTCCGATACGGTAGCTCGTTTAGCCGGTGACGAATTCACCGCTATTTTGACCAACCTGAAATCCGTTGAAGATGCTGATTTAGTCGCACAGAAAATACTTGAATCCGTCAAAACACCTTACGTCATCAATGGTAAAGAAATCTCACTTTCCTGCAGTATTGGAATTTCATATTCGGGCTTCAGCGAAAACGACAACGTCGACGAATTGTTGAAGCAGGCGGATAGCGCCATGTATTATGCAAAAGAGCAAGGAAAAAATAAATTCTGTCATTATATGTCTTTTATTGATACAAAAAAGCAGCAGCGAATTAGATTAAGTGAGGCACTCAAACATGCAATAGAAAAAAATGAATTTCACTTGGTTTACCAACCACGAATTGATTTGGAAAATTTACAGGTCAGTGGCGCTGAAGCTTTGTTGCGCTGGACCAGTCCTGAGCATGGCATTGTGCCACCCACTATTTTTATTCCCTTGGCAGAAGAGATTGGGCTTATAAATGAAATTGGTTTGTGGGTGTTGGAGCAGGTGATTTTGCAAAATGAAATTTGGCATCAACATGGTTACCACTTGTGTATATCACTCAATGTATCCGCCAAACAGCTCGATGATGATGAGTTTTTGCAACAGCTCAACGCTTTAATTAGCCATTCTAGTTTGCCTGCACATTTACTTGAAGTAGAGATAACCGAAGGTATATTGCTTGAACATAACAAACACGTAGACCGAATTTTGAGACAAATTCAGGCGCTTGGTATTGACATTGCCTTGGATGATTTTGGATCAGGTTACTCTTCACTGAGTTATGTTAATCAATACCCCATCGACATTATTAAAATTGATCGCTATTTTTTGGTCGACATACAAACGAATAATAACAGCATGGCAATCGTTGAAGCCATTGTCAGTCTTGGCAAACATCTGGGTTTAAAAATTGTAGCCGAAGGCATAGAAGAAGAGTTCCATGTGGAATATTTACGCGAAATTGGCTGCAAGGAAGGCCAAGGCTATTATTTTGCTAAACCCATGACGGTGAAAAATTTTGAAACATATATGGCTTCAAGTAAAACAAAGACTATTCAGCAAAAATGACTGACGGCAGCCATGTGGCCAACGCTGGCCAATAAGCTACGGCTGCGATGGCCACGATCTGTAAAACAATAAATGGCATGACGCCACGATAAATCTGCAGTGTTGATACACTTTTATGCGCCACGCCTCGCAAATAGAATAAAGCAAAACCAAAAGGTGGCGTTAGAAAAGATGTTTGTAAGTTTAGTGCTATCATAATTCCTAACCATACAGGATCAAGGCCCATCGCTAATAAAACCGGTCCAACAATAGGTACTACTACGAACGTTATCTCGATAAAGTCCAAGACAAACCCAAGAAGAAACATGATCAGCATAACTATCAACATCGCGCCAAACACGCCACCTGGCAAATCAGATAGCCAAGCTTGGACTAATTCATCACCGCCAAAACCGCGAAACACTAAAGAAAATATTGATGCACCTACCAAAATCATAAAAACCATGGCGGTTACTTCCATTGTTTTTACCATTACGGTTTTTATAACATCACTGACTGGTCTATATTTTCGCAACTGCCAGAACGCGATAACTGGTAGCAGCAAGCTAGGAAAAAACCGCCAGTCAAGGCTAATATAATAGATACAAACAAAACCACTAATGAGAACTGCGCTTTCAATTAAGTAGTAAAATATCTCTTTAAGCAGATTCGAATTTTCTTGTTGTAAAAGTGCTAACATCATAGCACCCACTGCACCAACTGAGGCTGCTTCTGTTGGCGTAGCTGCACCACTAAGAATTGAACCCAATACTGCGAAAATGAGAAGCATCGGTGGCAAAAGATTTTTCAGCGCTTGTTGAAACGCCACTTTCATGTCCACGGTTACTGGCGCTTGAGGTAATGCTTGGGGTGTTATGTAAGCTCGAAAAATTATATAGACGATATATAATCCAACCAGCAAAATCCCTGGAATAAGAGCGCCTGCAAACAAATCTCCAACTGAAATCGTTTCAGGAGAGAAGATCCCCATATCTAACTGCGCTTGCTGATAAGCCGATGACAGCACATCGCCTAGTAATACAAGAATAATTGACGGAGGAATTATTTGCCCTAGTGTCCCAGCTGCGCAAATGGTTCCTGAGGAAATTGCCGGATCGTAACCGCGTTTTAACATGGTTGGTAGTGACAACAATCCCATGGTAACAACGGTTGCACCGACAATACCGGTGCTCGCAGCGAGCAACATGCCGACAATAACCACTGAAATCGCCAAACCTCCGCGAAATTGCCCGAATAAATCAGACATACTAGTAAGTAAGTTGTCTGCGACTTTAGACCGTTCGAGCATGACACCCATAAAAACAAATAAAGGAACAGCAATTAAAGTCTCATTCGTCATAATGCCAAACAAGCGGTTAGGCAAGGCTGAAAGAAAATCTGCATCAAAACTCGAACTTAAATGGCCAATTAGGGCAAATATTAAAGCAGTGCCACCAAGAGAAAACGCCACAGGGAATCCCAGCAGTAATACCAGGCAAACAATCACGAACATAATAATGGCCATATATTCAAGCATTATGCGCGCCTCTGTTTAATAATAAACGACTACAGCGTATACAGATGATGCTCGCTTGCAGAATCAACAATAGCGGCATAATCAATAAAGTCATTTTTAGTAAAAATATGGCAGGCAGCCCACCAGCTTCACGAGAACCTTCACGCAATTGCCAGGCATCCCAGGCATAATCCCAGCTTGAAATTAGAATGAATAAGCAAACAGGAATAAGTAGAAACAAACTTCCAAACAAATCCACCCACGCTCTGGTTTTGCTGGTAAATCGTTGGTAAAAAATATCGACACGAACATGGCCATTTTGTTGTAAGGTGTAGGCCGCTCCGAGCAGAAAAATCAATGCATACATATAAACCACGGATTCTTGTAAATAGATCCAACCGGTATTAAACAAATATCTGAACACGACAATGGCAAACGTTACGACTACCATTGCCAAACACAAACGAGAAATTGCAGCACCAATAACCGAATTAATTTTTTCTAACATAGCAAGCCTAATAAACTATAAACTATCAACCCGTTTGATAATTGCTCGAACGGAATTATACTCAGAATCAAGCACAGGCCTGAAATCAACCATTCGTCCCTGTTGTAAATGCGCTAATGCTGGTTTAGTTTTTGACCATCGGGTTAGTACATTTTTCATTTTCATGACATACGATTTATCCACCTTTGGGTGAACCGCAAATAATGCATGTGGAGACGCAGGCGTCACATCAACTACACGCAAATCAATACTGGTCATGCTCACAAAAAATTCAACTGCGCCGTTAACCACACCACAAGCATCCGCAAATCCAAAAATGATTCGCTGGATACAGGACAAATGAGTTCGATCATATTTGAAAAATATGTCTTTATTTTCATTAAAGCCCCGTTGATGAAAAAACTCTCGAACCAAATAGCTTACTGCAGTATTTCGATGCGGCAACATAACTGTGCGTCCACGTAGATCTTCGATCGTGAATATGTTTCGATTAGGCTTAACTACAATACTAGCTTGAAGGTCCTTGTTTTGCGACGCCAAAGGTTGGTAAGCATGCGCTTTATTGATTTTCACATAATCAAACGGCTGTACAAACACGATATCATATCGACCCTGACGCAATTTTTCAGGAAAGTGTTTTAAATCTAGGTAAGGGTCAAATTGAATTTCTACGCCTATTGCATCTGCCATTAGTTTAACCATAGGTGAAAATATTTTGTCGACGTGTTCAGCAGATAAATGTGGATAGACACCTAAATGTAAATGTTTGTCTGCGGCGAAACCCGTGT
>JAOUJM010000218.1 GCA_029883265.1 Gammaproteobacteria bacterium | reverse complement strand
CGTAGCCAAGTGGTAAGGCAGCGGCTTTTGATGCCGCCATTCGCAGGTTCGATCCCTGCCGCCCCAACCAGCCTTTTCATAAATTTTCATCAGTTAATTGTGTAAGAAACAATTTCATTTGGGAATGAACAGCTAATTTTGAGACTGCCCTCAACGCAAAATGAAAGCGTTTTTTACAGCAATAAAAAATGTTGCTAAATTTTATACACTTGATCCAATAAACATATAACCAAGATTACGCAGGGTTTTTATATGTTTTGGATTTTTTGGATCATCATTTAATTTTTTCCTAATTTTCCCAATCAAGACATCAATGCTGCGGTCATATGGATCCCACTCACGTTCGGCAACAAGGTCCAATATCTGGTCCCTGTTTAAAGGTCGATTTGGTCGCGTTGCAAGAACGGCCAGCACTTGAAACTCAAACGTGGTAAGCGTTACTTCATTTCCGTCGTTAGATACAAGATGTCCAGTGGTGGGGTTAAAGCTCCATTCGCCAAAACTGATAATTTTATCTTCACTTGGGGTTGCAGTAGATGAATCTTGCTGCATGCCCACCCCAATGCGGCGAAGAACGGCGGCTACACGGGCAGTTAATTCACGTGCGTGAAAAGGTTTGGTAATATAATCGTCAGCACCAAGCTCAAGCCCCACTATCTTGTCAACCACATCGTCCTTGCCGGTAAGCATGATGAAAGGGATGTTATTACCGCTAAGGTCGCGGGCGAGAGAAAGCCCGTCTTCGCCCGGCAACATAAGATCAAGGATGATCAGGTCAATGTTATTTGCGGCAATAATGCTTCGCATTTCATCGCCATTTCCGGCTTCGCTCACACTACAGCCATCGCGCCCCAGAATCCTGCCTATGGTAATGCGGATATCTTCGTCATCATCAACAATTAGTATTTGTTTACCGGCAAGCATAATAAAAATAGGTTCTCCGCTTTTAATACCCCACCCGCCCTCAGAATATGTCCGATGAAGAGGCAAATAATGACATAATAATCAATATGGCCAATCAGGCAATCGGGGGATGGACATGCAATACCTACATACTTTGGCACAATTTTGCCAGAATTTCGCTTAAGTTACATAACTTTACAAATTGAATTTAAAGGTAAATTCCGCAATGCGCTAATGTGATAGCATTGATTATAATATACGCCCAACGCTGAAACTCACAATAAAGATGAAGCATAGAATATTAAAACTATCTGGACAAAGCCATGGTTTGGCCGTCTTGGCTGGCCTTTTGCACAAGGCTGGCAAAGCGGTGTGCATATGTTTAAGTGCGGCGATGCCTGCGCGCGCCCTACTCAGGGCTAGCCCCCGGCGCTTTGCGTTTATCGTTTTTCTGCTTTTTTCTGGGCTTGCACCCACCCCTTCAATTGCAGCTGGCGATGAAGAGATCAAAATAGGTTTGCGTGTAATAAGCGGTAAAGAGCAGGGCCTAAAACAATGGCAACCGACGGCCGATTATTTGAACGAACACATTGACGGTTATATTTTCAAACTTGTCCCTTACGACAAACTGGCCGATCTAACCGCCGCCGCCGAACGTGGTGAATTCAGCTATGTTATAACCAACCCGGCCTCTTATGTGGAAATGGAGGTTCGTTTCGGTGCCAGCCGAATGCTTACCCTGATAAATAACCGGCAAGGAAATCCCTATACCCAATTTGGTTCTGTAATTTTCACGCGCGCAGACAATGGCAACATAAGATCACTTCATGATACACGCGGCAAAACCCTGATAGCAGTTTCAGAAACCGCTTTCGGCGGGTGGCGGATAGCGCTGAAAGAATTTTTAAACCACGGCATTGATCCTGCGTCTCATTTAAAAGAAATTATGTTCGCCGATGGCAACCAACGCAATGTGGTTTATGCGGTTCGCGATGGCAAGGCAGATATTGGGGTTGTGCGTACCGATATGCTGGAGCGCATGGCAGCTGAAGGAATTATTAAATTAAATGATTATATCGCAATTGATCAGCATAACATTGAAGGGTTTCCTTTTATGTTATCTAGTGAATTGTATCCGGAATGGCCGTTCGCACAATTACCCGGTGCACCAAATGAATTATCACAACACATTGTTCGGGATTTGCTGAATTTAAAACCCGACAGCAAACCCGCAATCAGTGGCAATTATTATGGTTGGTCAGTTCCGCTAAATTACCAGCCGGTTCACGAACTATTGCGGGCACTAAAGGTAGATCCATACGGTGACTATGGAAAGCTATCCCTAAAAGATGCGATTATGCAGTATCGTTACTGGATTGTATCCATAATAATTATTTTGTTAAACATGCTGGTCGCAGGTTATTTTGTTATTACCCGCAATATGCAGCTTGCTCGTTTGGACGCCATCGCCAAGCGCAAAGAGGCTGAAGAAAAGTTAATACTTTCGGAAAAAAATCTTTCTATTCAAATAAACCGTGCACCGCTTGGGGTTATTAGATGGAATACCGATTTTGAAGTCAGCGAATGGAATCCTGCGGCTGAAGAAATATTTGGGTTTAGCCGTGAAGAGGCATTGGGCAAGCACGCGTGCGATTTAATTTTACCACCAGATGTACGCGAAGCGGTTGATAAGGTTTGGGTTGATTTAATAAATAATAAGGGCGGCACTTACAGTGTAAATAAAAATAATAAAAAAGACGGAACTATAATTACCTGTGAATGGCATAACACGCCTTTGATTGATGATGACGGCGCAGCAATCGGCGCTTCATCATTTGTAAGTGATATTACCGAACGCATAGAAAGCGAAGACACACTAAAAGCCAGCGAGCAAAGATGGCAAAGTCTATCCGAAGCCAGCTTTGAAGGTGTATTATTTCATGATGCCGGAATTATTCTTGATTGTAACGAACGCATGGAAATTAAATTCGGCTATACCCATGACGAACTGGTTGGAACGCACTTACTTAATTTAATCGCCGAGCAATCAATAGGCCTGGTGCGTGAAAGATTGTTAATGCAGAGCAACGAAACCTATGAAGCCATTGCCCTTAGAAAAGATGGTTCTAAGTTTCCGATTGAGATTTCGTCTAGGGGAATTACCTACGGCGGGGTTAAACAAAGAGCCGTTGCGATTCGTGACCTTAGTGAATATAAACGCGCTGAAAATGCCCTGCGCGAAGAAAAAGTGCGCGCTGAAAATGCATTAACAGAACTGGCATATCAAAAATCTGCCCTTGACCATCATTCCATCGTATCCATAACGGATCCCAACGGCATCATTACTTACGTCAATGACAAGTTTTGTGAAAACTCCAAATTCAGTCGCGAAGAACTAATTGGGCAAACCCACGTTATTCTTAATTCTGGAATGCACTCAAAACTATTTTTTGAAGAGTTGTGGGAAACAATTTCAGGTGGCAATATTTGGCACGGAGAAATGATTAACCAAGCCAAGGACGGATCATTTTATTGGCTGGATTCAACCATCGTGCCGTTTCGTGATGCCAATGGCAATATAATGCAATACATTGCAATTCGCACCGATATTACCGCCCACAAAGTAGCAGAACAAAAACTACTCGCTAGTCAGGCTCTGTTTTCCAAAACATTTTCTGTTAGCTCCGCTCTTATCGCAATTATTGAAGTAAACACATCAAAAATTGTTAGCGTCAATGACGCATGGTTACGGGCCATGGAATATGAAGATGAAGATCAGGTCATAGGTAAAACCATTGTTGAAAGCGGGTTTTGGGCAAACCCGGACGATCGCACCGAATTTCTTGAACACATGAACACTAACGGGTTGGTGCGTGGCTGGGAAGTAAGGGCAAGAACCAACAAAGGAAGTGAGCGGTTCTTTATGCTTGCGGTGGATTATGTTGAATACGATGGCAAGCGATGCTTCCTTGCGGTTTCCATTGATATTGGCGAGCGCAAAAAAACTGAAAATCTTGAAATGCGGTTGGGACGCATTGTTGAAGGTTCGCAGAACGAAATTTATGTATTTGATGATGCTGACTTAAAATTTACGCAGGTTAACAAGGGTGCGTGCGAGAACCTTGGCTATTTAAGGGGTGAATTGTTGGGAATGACCCCCGTTGATATTATGCCAAACATAGACGGTCCGCTATTCGATGCCATAATTGCACCGCTGCGCAACGACCAAAGTGATGAAATAAGCTTTGAAGCCGCTTGCCAACGCAAAGACGGTACCGCTTATGATGCCGCAATAAAGATTAACTATCTGCCTGATGAAAGCCCGCCTCAGTTTATTGCGTTTGTTGAAGATGTCACCAATCGCAAACTAGCCGAAGAAGCAGTGCGCCGTTCACAAAAAATGGATGCTGTTGGCAATTTGACCGGTGGCATAGCCCATGACTTTAATAATCTTTTGGGCATAATTCTTGGTAATCTTGATTTGCTTGAAGAAGACCTTGCGTCTAACCCGGATTTGGCCCAATTGGTAAAAACCGCGCAACGTGCGGCTTTGCGTGGATCGGAAATGACAAAACGCCTGTTGGCGGTTTCCAGAAAATCTACGCCCAAAACAACATCAACCAACATAAACGAGGTTATTTCCAATATGGCACCGCTTATTGGGAAATCCCTAACACCAGAAATAGAGATTGAAAAATCACTTTCTAATGATTTATGGAGCACGCCAATAAACCAGGGTGATCTGGAAGATGCCATTCTCAATATGTCTATCAATGCCCGTAAGGCTATGCCCAGCGGCGGCATGTTAATTATTGCCACAGAAAACACATCTATTAGTAGTGATAAATATAAATTTGGTTACCGTGTACAACCGGGTGATTATGTCCATCTTTCTATTTCCGATACCGGAATAGGCATCCCCAAAGATATAATTGATAAAGTTTTTGATCCATTCTTTACGACTGGCAAGCAAGGTGATGGCACGGGACTTGGCCTTAGTATGGTTAATGGTTTTGTTGAACGATCCAACGGACACATAACCGTTGAATCGACAGAAGGAGTCGGAACAACTTTTCACATATATTTACCACGAGACAATTCAGCAAAAAAATCAAAAACTGACCCCGTAAATACATCCACAGAAGGCACATCCAAAGGAACGGAAACAATTTTGGTGGTTGATGATGAAAGAGATTTGGTCAATTTAGCAAAATTAATGCTAACCAAACTTGGCTATAATGTTTTAACCGCAGGTAACGCCCATCAAGCGATGAAAATTTTAGACGAGCACAAAAATGGTGAAATAGATTTGCTTTTCTCAGATATCGTTATGCCGGGCGATATGAACGGCCTAGAGCTGGCCCGCACTGCATTGGAACGATACCCTAGCATCAGGGTTTTGATGGCAACCGGGCATATGCAAAAAATTGCTGATGCCGATTCTTATTCTGATATTACCGCGAATATGCTGAACAAACCCTACAGCAAGGATGAGTTGGTCCGAAAAGTCAGGGCCGTGCTTGATGGTGGCGTCGCCTAACCCCCTCAAACCGCAAAAAACCGCAGAAATTCCACAGTTTTTGGCCTTTTTGGGCCATTTTTTTGCGCTTACAAAACTTTACAAACTGCCCCGTAGCGCTACATCAGCCGACAACAATGGTGGCTGATAATATGGGCAACACAGGGAAATCAATGACACTACGCTGTGGGGCGAGAGATTTTCATAAAGGGGCGCGATAAAATGCATACCACTACACTTGATACGACACAGTTTGGGCAAGCAGCAAAACCTAATATTTTAATTGTTGATGATGAGCCTGATATTTCCGGTTTTATTGGTGCGGCCGCTAAAAAGAATGGTTTTGAGATATCCGTTCTGAATGATTCGTCACAATTTGCTACTAAGTACAACGATAATACTGACCTTATATTTCTTGATCTTTTTATGCCCGGCATGGATGGGATTGAATTAATTCGTTTTCTTGCCAGCAGTAAAAGCAGGGCATCCCTTGTGCTTATGAGCGGGTCCGACAGCACCATACTGCATTCCGCTAAAGAATTGGCAAAGGCGCACGGAATAAATGTTCTTGGGGCCTTGGAAAAACCAATTCGTCTTAAAGAGCTCAACAAAACATTTTCCAGCTATTCTCCGAATAATAGCCAAACTGTTGCGTCTGTTAGCAACGATGAATTTCCATCAGCTGACGAGCTGGACAAAGCAATAAAAGAATGCGGACTGTCGCTTTCCTGCCAGCCGCAAATTAGCATGGCAACAGGAAAGCTAGCTGGTGTTGAAATGCTTGCGCGCTGGACCCACCCAACCAAAGGCGCCATTACACCGGGATATTTTGTGCCATTGGCAGAAAAATCATCGCTGATTGGCAGCCTAACTGATTATGTGGTTTCTAAATCACTACAGCAAGCAGGCGCATGGATTAACGAAGGGGTAGAAACAAGGGTTTCTATCAATATGTCGCCACTTAATCTTATTGATGTGGAGTTGCCAGAAAAAATTAGCGACATGGCAAAGGACAACAAGGTAAACCCGGAAAAAGTAGTGATTGAAATAACTGAAACGGCGTTTGCTCAAGATATCGCGCGTTATCTGGATATATTAACCCGTTTTCGCATGAAGGGATTTGTTTTATCAATTGATGATTTTGGAACAGGATATTCTTCAATGGGGCAACTGCTTCGCGCCCCATTTAATGAATTAAAAATAGATCAGTCGTTCGTACAAAATATTCACACCGATAAAGAAAGCCGGATAATCATTAGCGGTTCTATAAAAATGGCGCACAATCTTGGCCTAAAAGTTGTGGCCGAAGGCATAGAAACCGAAGCCGATTGGGATTTTCTCTGCGCGCAAGGATGTGATGAAGGGCAAGGGTATTGGATGGCCCGGCCAATGCCAACGGCAAATCTAGCCGAATGGATTAATACAAGAAAATAAAAGTGTTTTCGGGAAAGGGGAATACTGTGAGAGAAGCCATAAACGTCAATGCTGACGAACAAAAAAAACCAGCGCTAACTAAAAATATTTTAGTCATTGATGACGACCCGGATATTACCAACCTTATTGCGCGGGCACTAAGTGACGGAAAATACTCCGTAACCATTATGGACCAATCAGAATTGGCGTATGGCCCTGCTAATGAAATAAAAACATGTGATATTGCGGTAATTGATATGTTCATGCCTGATATTGGCGGGATTGAGGGCATTAAAAAAATTAGGCGCGAAAACGCATCATGCAAGGTTATTGCCATATCCGGTGGATGGGGGTGCATGGACAGCTCGGAAGCACTTAGTGCCGCTGAAAAAATTGGTGCCGATATGGTTTTATCAAAACCTTTTCGTATCAATGAGGTGCGTGAAACGGTATGCAAAATGTTAGATAGTTAAAGCATCAATAAACAGCATATAGCCAAGCATAAAATATTCAGAGGTTAATAATTAACCATTTGGAATCAAACAATATCTGTGAATCATATTCTCATTTAATGCTGTGATTTGTATGGGCATTCCCATTTATTATTGTGTCTATTCCCACGCTTAAATGTACAAAACGGGCCTAAAGCGACCCACCAGTCTCATTTAAAAATGTTTCTTACAATTTTTGTAAGAAACTGTAAGAAACATTTTCATTTGGGAATGAACATATAACCTTGGGAACGGAGCTGGCCATAAATCTGTCAAATGACGGAGCTAATGTTGTTTT
>JAOUJM010000032.1 GCA_029883265.1 Gammaproteobacteria bacterium | reverse complement strand
GATCGAGTGAGTCGCTACCATACCAATGATGCGCGGTTTTAAAAAGATATTTACATACCACCCATGCGAATAAAAAACCGAATATGCCTGCGCTGCATACTAAAGCCCAAAATGGTAATTGATCTTTGGCAAGGCTGCATAAATTGCCGGCGATTGATCCCGACACCATAGAAACACAACATGAGGCTAAATTAGCTTCAAAAAGTGGCAAGAATACACCATCGTCTGTTTCTTTAGTTTTTATGCTTAAACCCATCAGTCGTCCTTTCTTTGTTACCTATGTCCTTATCGGTGAAATATGGTATTGATTTATATTAGTATAGTTTGAACCAAAATCTTCATACTGACAATAAATTCATAGTCACAAAATAGCAGTTTTGTGTACGAGTTGAATTAAACCAGTGTCTTTGACGATAGAAGAAAGTGTTTTATTTGATATGAATAGCAATTAGTGAGTCAAGTTCAGGCGCTCATGTTTGATCGCCTGAACTTGCTCGTTATAATTATTCGCCTATTAGAATTCCCAATTCAATGCTGCGACTAATGACACGGGTAAAACTGTAGAAAACCCATCACCCGTAGCAAAATTTCCTTTAGGTGTATCTAAACTCGCTAGACGTATCATCAAGGGGATGGATTTGTTTTTCGATAGTTGAATGTTCATGCCTGGTGCAATCATGAAATAAGCGCTGCTATTACCAAACTTGGTATTGGGGCCGATTAAACTTGTCAGTCCAGAACCTGCCTGAATAAAAAATGTATCGCTTAGTTTCAGCTCCATTAATGCGAGTGTATTGATGCCGTGATAACAATAGTCCTCACTGTTTGGCGTATTAGGATGATCTTTGTTGCTCGCTGTTTCGTTGATCCAATGATTAAAACTACCTTCGATACCAACGCTAAGCCGTGATGTGACAGATGTTAGCGTCTGGAAACCAAACCCGCCATTAATGTTAGTACGATTGAATCCCGTAGTATTACCCGAGCCATAGGTTTCACTCAAACTATTGCCAACAAAGGTGTAACCGGTCATGGCATAGAGCCGGAAATTCACTTTATCACTGGACGCATTGGCGACAGTCATTAGGCTTAGACTGGTAATAAATAAGACGATTGCTAAGCGATTCTTCATATATTTCTCCTAAATAACAAGTATTGCTGGACTCGATTTTAAATCCGCATAAACAAAAAGATCCCAGGTTTGACCATTAGCTGAGGCTGGTTGAAACCGTGTTTTGTCAGTATTAACTTTAACCAATAAATAGGTTGATGTTGTAGCTACTAAAGTACTGTTTAGCAGTAGTGTTTGAATTGTTTGGTTTACCATTCAAGAAAAAGTAGCAGCTATTGCACGTCGAGGTGTTATTCAATATGGGAAGCTATAACTAATACGAGTGAGCAGCAACTACTAGCTAAAAAAACTTAAACAACTGTTCATAGTTTATTATTAAACCATGCATAAAATTTTCTCTTTCCAGGTCAGCTTGGGTGCGATAATAAAGCGATCATTAACCTAGGTTATGATACGAATCACTTTCCATAATAGATAATTACCGACCGGATTGGTGTTGTGGCATTAATCGCAACATTGGATGAATAGTCCAAAGAAAAGCTGGCTATTTGCAAAACTATGCTCTAGGTTGATGTTTGAGTTACAAGTATGGATCTAACGCGATATCTGACAAACGGTCTGTTTCAAGTATTTTAGCGATAAAAAAAGTTCGAAAGTAATAAAATTAGACGATTTTAGTGAGAAAATGTTCTTACTTGGTCTAAGTTCCGCTGTGATATTCGATTTTACTTAAGCAAAAACTGAATGGGACGCTCAAGATATTAAGTTATAATTAAAGCCGCGTAGACTTGTGAAAATAAACCGCGTTATACTGAAAATGTAGTCATTATGCAAATTACGCCCGAGGAGGAATCAACTTAAACTTCACACCACTTGATCTTATCACCAAGACGTTATCTGAGGAGGTTATATGAACCAAAAATGGTATGTCATCGCAAATTCTGCTCAAGCAAAAATTTATTACACTGATAATAATAAAACGGAGCTAACCCTGCACGAAACTTTAGATCATCCAGAAAGCCGAATGAAAGCCGCTGAAATTAGTTCTGACCGACCAGGGCATTTTCAAGCCGCTGGAGGTATCAGCCATGGTTCCTTTGCCGAAAAAACCAATCCCAAAGACTATGAGGTTGAGCGATTTGCGAATGAAGTTGCAAGTTACTTAAACAATGCGCGCAATCAGAACGTTTATTATGGCCTTATAATTGCCGCCTCACCAAAATTCCATGGCTTATTAAATAAACACATGAACAAGAATGTGGCGGAACTGGTCAATAAACATATCGAAAAAGATTTATCCAGTGTGCCGGTTCACCAACTAACGGATACGGTTAATCAATATTTGCGCGCCTAAAATCCAATAGGCGGACTGCTTAGTCAGTCCGCCAAACCCAAAAGGACAACAACATGGATGTTGAAACTAGAAAAAAATGGATGGATCGGTTTATGTGATTTTAGGGAGTGCCCTGGTGTTCGTGCTGGTGATGAACCCAGAAACACTGCAACTGGCTTTATTAATTGATGTGTTGGGTTTGGAGTTATTTTTGTTTCTATTGCAAATCCAATTTTTCATGTTTGCGCGACACGTTTTACAGCGGATTATTCAGCCTGTTATTAGGTTTTATCTGGGATTTTCCATGCACAGTCTTTTAGTCCCTAATGTGAAACAAATAGCCAAGACCCCAAGCCTATTGACCCATCTTTTGCCTCCAGGGGCGTGTTTGATGTTTTTGTTAAGTGTGTTTTTTCCAATCTATACAATACATATGCTGGTTTAAACGATTATGTTCTGGATTAATGTCTCGCATGCTAGAATCGGTTTCATCAGCAATGATTAATAAAAATCAGATAGACTGAAAAACAGATAAACACAAAATAGTTCAAACGTATTAAACGTGGAAAGCAAATACTAGTGAATCAAGCTCATGCAACATTAAGTACAAAAAAAGCAGCCAGTTATCTTGTCTTGATATTGCTCGTGCTGTTTGTTTTTTTTTCCTGTGAACGCCAATCGCAGACCAAACCTGAAGTCGTTGCGTGGGATGCAAATGTTCGTTTGAATAAGGCATTCGATATTAATCCCGACCCAAAGATTATTGAGATCGAATTGAGTGCGGTTGAAGCGGATATTGAAATCACACCAGGCGTTAAAACTCGCATGTATACCTACGATGGTTTATTCCCCGGACCCATGATTGAAGCCAACAAGGGCGACACCTTGATCGTGCACTTCACCAACTTATTACCTGAGGCCAGTACCGTGCATTGGCATGGTGTGGAATTGCCGGCACTCATGGATGGAACAAGCTTATCGCAAGCACCTGTAAATACGGGTGAAACCTTTACTTATGAATTTAAATTATTGAATGCTGCCACCTATTGGTATCACCCCCACATTATGACTCATCGACAGGTGGAAAAAGGTTTATACGGCGCCTTGATTGTGCGTGATCCAGATGAAGATGCACGTTTGAACTTACCTGAAAAAGAATTGGTGTTAATGTTCGATGATATTCTTCTCGATGATGATTCTCAGGTAGCGCCAGCTTATCCTGATGATCCGATTCAGCGTGCCAACACTCAATTAAATGGCCGTGATTCGAATTTATTTCTCATTAATGGCAAGCCGGGTATCGCTGTAGTGAATTTAAATATTGGTGAACCTGTGCGTATTCGTGCTATTAACGCTGCCAATACAAAATTTTTTCGCTTTAGTGTGCCTTTGCATAATTTGTATCGTATTGGTGGTGATGCCGGGTTGATTGCATCTGCCATTGAAGCACCACCAATTGCTTGGGGTAATAATTTTTTTAAAGCAGCGGCAAAACCACGACACTTGGGTGACCCAAACGTTTATCGCTCTGATCCAGATCCTTATAAAGGCATTATGATTGTTCCTGGTGAGCGCGCCGAATTTATATTTACGCCAAAGGATAATATTGGCGATAGCATTGGCTTGGAATGGCATGATTATCCACGCGGTCGTCATTATGCCAAAGACGAGCAGGGCATGATCAGTTTAACCCATGATCCTAATATTGATGGTGTCTTATTGCCGCACCCGCTCATGCGTTTCGAGTTAAGCCGTCCACAAACACCGTATCCGGTATTTGTTTTGCCTAGTATGTTGCGCGCCGTGAATCCCATTAGTTTACCGCTCAATCCCAACGTATTGCCAATCACTTTTGGACATACCATGCCGGACATGAATGGCGATATAAATTTCTTCGCCAGTATGGTCAATGGCGTGGGAACGCCATTTGAGATGCTAAGTGCCAATGATGGAATTGAAGCCATAATTGGCGAGACTTATATTTGGGAGGTGAAAAACATGACCGAAGGCGCGCATCCGTTTCATCCGCATGGGTTTAGTTTTCAGCATTTAGAAACAGAGTTTGTGGATTTAGATGACCCGACGAATCCCAGTCTGAATTACAAAACTTATCCCACGCGCATTGAAAATAAAGACACTATTATGGTCCCAGGGCGTTTAGGCACTGTCATGGGGCGTTCCTATGCACTTACGCGCTTAGCGGTGAAATTTGATGATACAGGCCGTGAGGGTATGATCGAAGCGTTTGGTAAAATGGCGCAGAGTAATCGCTCGGGTGGTTGGGTAGTGCATTGCCACATACTTGAACATGCTAATCGCGGCATGATGACCTTTCTCAATCTACGTTCACCTTAACAATTCATCAGTGCATGCTTGAAAAGCCAAGTGTATGCCCCCATGTTGGCTGCTCTGTTTGCATTGATGGGTTATTCTTATGCGCCAAGTTTGCCAGAAAATTGTTAAGCACCGCTATTTTGATCCAGTCATTATTGGATTTATATTGCTTAATGGCCTTATTCTCGGTTTGGAGACATCGGCTGATTTAGTTACGAATTATGGTCAATGGATGGTTTGGGGAAATCAATTCATACTCGGTATATTCATTATAGAAGCCATCTTGAAAATCACAGCGGTTGCTCCCCAGTTTAAGAAATATTTTGGTAATGGCTGGAACCTGTTTGATTTTTCAATTGTGGTTTTATCATTAATTCCTGCCAGTGGCGAGTTTGCTATGTTAGCTCGAATGGCGCGGCTACTACGGGTACTGCGTTTGATTTCAGTGATTCCAGAATTACGTTTAATCGTTGCGACATTGGCGCGTAGCATACCTAGCATGGGCAATATCATTTTGCTCATGAGTTTGATTTTTTATATTTACGCAGTTGCTGGTTATCATCTTTTTCATTTACACGATCCAGAGCATTGGCAATCCTTGGGTTTAGCGATGTTAACCTTGTTTCGAGTGGTGACGCTGGAAGATTGGACGGATCTAATGTATACAGCCATGGAAATGTCACCCTATGCCTGGATCTATTTTGTAAGCTTCGTTGTCTTAGGTACCTTCGTCATTATTAACTTGTTTATCGCCGTGGTGATTAATAATCTCGATGAAGTCAAAACTGAACGTTTAAAAGAGCTGGAACAGCCAGTCAAACGTGATGAAATGCTAAAAGAGTTAAGGCAAACCCAACGGGCATTGGAAAGTTTGCGCCAGAAACTCGAGCGCAGTGAATAGAGTCAACTCGTGAGTTGAATACGCTAGGCCAGCACCATCGGCACTAACTTACTTAAGGCTTGCTTTTCACCACAACAACTACCAGTGAGTGCAAAACCAAGTAGTTCGCCGGTTTCGTTTTCAAACAAGCATTTCACGTTTTGCCCGTCGTGCTCAATTGTCCACTCACCTTTTGCATCTGCTGCCGGTGGAGACACAATAATGGGTAACGCTGGCGTTTTTACTGCGATAGGCATGGCTGGATAGGTTAAGCGAGTGCGTTCGCCAGCCAAGGTTTTTGCCAGTGTTCTGGCGCCATTCATAATGGGTAGGACAAAAGGCAGATTAAGTCCCGCAATCTCAGCGCAATCACCCAAGGCATAAATGTCGCGATCACTGGTTTCCATATAAGGATTACAAACAATACCACGATTGATCTCAAGCTCAGCTTCTTCAGCCAGCTTTGTGCGCGGTCTTAAGCCAACCGCAGAAAGCACAATATCAGACACAACTTCGCTACCATCGGATAAACCTAAGCTGATTTGATCGGCCTGATGATTGGCGCTGACGACGGATTTTTCCAAATACCATTTTGCACCGATTGATTCTAAGGCTTGTTTTAAAGCATCACCTGCAGGTGTTGGTAAGAGTCGATTGAGCGGTTTAGGGCCAGGGCCAATTATACTAACTTGATAATTTTGATTGAGCAGATCGTTGGCAAACTCACAAGCAATCAAACCGTCTCCAATAATGGCAATATGTTTTTGACCAACAATCGCATCCTGGAAACGTTTGTAGTCGATTCGATCATTAACTGAGTAGATTGCATTGCTGGCATTGCCCGGCAACTTTAAACGTACTGGTTCCGCGCCTAAAGCCAGTACGAGATAGGAATAATGTAAATAGTCTTGATTAGCTTTGATACGGTGTTTTAAAGGGTAAATAGCACTAACAGATGTTTCGCTTATGATGGTTGCTGCCAACTCCTGTTCCATTTGTTGCGGTGTTTTCATGGCCAATTGAGCCGCATTTTTTTTTGCTGTGAGTGCATTGGATAACATGGGTTTCGAATAAAATACGCCATCATCAGCCGTCACAATACTTAAATGGCTATCTTGATTTAATTTGCGAAATTCCCGCGCCAAGGTATAGCCTGCCAAGCCACTGCCAACGATAATAATAGGTTGCGAAGCGCTTTCATCTTTTGGTGCCATCGTTATTATTCTTCCAGTAATTCGAAATCATCCTTGCTCACACCACAATCGGGACAGGCCCAATCATCAGGAATATCCTCAAAGCGCGTACCAGGCGCGATACCATCATCAGGCATACCTAGGGTTTCATCATAAATGAGCCCACACACCAAACACTGCCATTTTCTCATTTAGTTTCTCCTCTATATACTTTAATACTTTAACCCCGAGCCAACACGTCGCAAACCAATTAAAAATTATCTGCATAGTAGAAGCTTTTAATCAGATCACCAATAATTTTGTCACAGTAACAAAATTTTCTCAGGGAACAAAGAGTTCTACTCAATGGTTTAAACAATAGCGACCATAATGAAATGCGAAAAATATTACAGTCAATTACACAATATTCACATAGAATGAAATAGTCAGAGGCTTTCTGATTGATATTATTGCCTATCGGTGGGAATAAACACCTAAAGCTAAGGCCAAGTTGCAACGAAACCCTAGTGTTCGTTGTAGAACCAAAGATAACAGGGATCCGTGTTTTATAATATTTTTGCTTTTATCCGCTTCATCCTACTGGGCATCGATTTTGTGGTGTTTACAGTGGTGATGTACGTCTTGACCTTTTTGCCCAAAGTTTTCTTGGATAAATTTTATCCGCGGCTATTTCGCGCTTGGTGTTGGTCTTTTATTCGTGCATTGGGCATTGACCTAAAATTACACCAGAAAAATCATGTGGCCATACCCAAGCAATACATACTTGTTGCTAATCACCCCTCCGCATTTGAGGATATAGGCATACCGGCCTTATTTGATGTTTTTTCATTGGCGAAAATTGAGGTTCGTGATTGGTTTATGGTCGGTCGTATGAGTTGGGCGGCAGGCACTTTATATGTGCACCGTGAGTCGCGTGAATCGCGTAAAGAAGCAGCTCAAGCGTTGCTAGAAACCGTGAGCGCAGGAAGAAATGTGGCTTTATATCCGGAAGGTGGATGTAAAGGGCGGCGTATTTATGAGCGATTTTTGTATGGTGCGTTTGATGCCTCCATTAAAAGTGGTATTCCTATTCTACCGGTATTTTTACACTACGAAGCACAACAGGATTTTGAATGGCAACCACCCTATACTCTTCTACATAAACTGTGGCATTTCATACGTTTGCAAAATAACCGTGTAAACTATTATGTTTACGATGCGATATACCCTGCACAATTCGAAGACAAGGAAAGCTTTACAAATCATGTACATAGCATGTATCTTGAGTTGCAGAAGCGATATTTGGATTAAATCTTAATGAGACAAACTGAAAAAAGTACCCGTGTTTATTTTATACGCCATGGTAAAACTGATTTTCCAATGGATCGTATTTATTGTGATCAACGGGAGGATCCAACATTAAGTAAAATAGGTCTAAGCCAAATCGCAAATATGGCCAAATTACTTGCGAACGAATCGATCGATGTCTTATTTGCCAGCCCTGCAGCTCGTACAATGCAGACGGCCAAAGCACTGGCTGAACCAAAGAAACTGCAGATTTTGCCAAGTGAGGCATTACGTGAACGACCTTTTGGGATTTGGGATGGGCTTTATTTCCATGAAATTGAAACCGATTATCCTGAAGAATATCTAGCGTGGAAAACTGATCCTGTGCATTACACTCCAAACGGTGGAGAGACGATCGAACAGCTATATCAAAGAATCCAGAAAGAAATTAATAGAATTATTGATGAGAATCTTGGTAAAAGCATTGCCATAGTTAGTCATGTAGGACCAATTCGACTAGCCATAACTGCCGCTTTTGATATTCCAATAGATCAATATAGACAATTGCGAATAGATTATGCTTCTTGCTCCCGAGTGGATTATGGAAAAACCAGGAATAATCTAATTTATTCTAATAAATATTATGAATTCAATATGTTATAGGCTTTTTATGAGTGAGATTCTGGCATCATGTGGATTCAAAAAAATATCAAGATAGATTTGCTCTGGTTTGAATTATGCTAGCGTACCCATAAAGTGGTTTAGGTGAAATTTGCATGCTTTGTAAGTCGCTGAATTTAAAGACAATTAATTCTTATGTGAAACGATCAATTGTCGTCCAATTGACTTATAATTTTAGGTGCTCACCTTGACATATAACAGATTTGTGATAGATTTCACTGTAAAGAAGGATGAGAAGTTGAATAAGGCCGTTTTAAGTTTTTAGGCGTATTCTTCTGATCACAGTGTGGGGACACCGTAGTTTCTTTCTCTGGTGTAGCCTAAGAATTCTGAAAATCGAGGAGATTGCTATGCGTAAAGGACAAGTTTTAGCAGCTATCGCTGGTGCGATGACAATGGCTGCAGGTAGCGCTGCAATGGCAGCAGGGCATTTAGGGAACAACTTTAATCCAAATGTTCCAACTGATGGTTTTTTTCATCCATCATTTGAAGATCCAACATTCGTAACTGGTTCAACAACTGAGTTGGCCATGCCTACTCTATGTTCTACTGCAAACGTTGACTGTTCAACAATTGCTAGTGGCGACAACTTCTTGCAAGTACAAATTAAGGACCAACGTGATACAACAGCTGGACGTGGCGCTGGTTATGATACTGCAGAAACTTTCGTTTTAACTATGATCAAAGAAGGCGAAGCGGATACTGATCCTAACGCTTTCATCGATCAAAGTTATATCAAGATTTCATTTAATAACGGCGGCAACAACCAAGCTGACCAGGGTATTGCTCATCGCCAGGTGATCAGTTCAACTGAAGCTCGTGCTGGATTATCTCCAGAAACTTTCTTGAGTGGTTCAGAAATCAATACTGGTTGGGCTGTTGGTAAAACTGTTACTACTGATGCTAATGGTAATGTGACTGGTGAGGTATTAAATCCTGACTTATTAACAAACGTTGCAATCGTTCAGGAATTGACTGCTCCAGGATCTGATACTTTGAATGATGACTTCGAGTCTAATTTCTACTATGAAGCAATCACTGAAGCACCAAGCACGGTTACAAATCCTGGTTTCAAACTTGATATTACACAGGTAACTGGTTTGCAACAAACAGGTTCAGGTGGTCAAGCAACAGATAACCAAGTATTTGCCTTAGCAGAGCGTTCTGGTTCTTCTTTCTCAACTGCTTCTCATACTGCTGGAACAGGTGGTATTGACTTAGCTTGGAACGCAGGCGATGACATCAAAGGTATTTGGTTAGGACAGCAAGTTGACGTTCGTGACACTGGTGCGGTTAACGCGGTTAACACTTACTTCGGTTATGCATCATTTACTAACAATACAACTGCTCCAAGCGATCCATTCTTTTCTAGTGACTTCGGTCAATCAAACGCAGCAAGCGCTTGGTTGTGGGACACTGCAACTTTTGGTTCAGCTCCATGCATGGCGGATCCATCAGGTGGTCCAACCTGCTAATTACAGATTACGCATAGCAGTAGAAGGGGAGATGGCAACATCTCCCTTTTTTTATGTTAAGTAATAATAGTTATCACCGCATTTGTTAATCTAGCTTTACCATAATGCCAAAGCAGTTTAATATCTTTTTCTTATCTTAATTGCCTGACGAAACAAACACCTGCTTGTTTTTTTAATCTGATGGTGCGTATTTAATGGGGTTTTTACATGAGTGACAAAGATTGGGCGCAAGAGTGGGATGATAGTTTGAATCCCATGGCTGTCATGCAAACAGCATCTGCATACTGGAATTCGAACGTATTGCATGTGGCTGCAGCCTTGGACATATTCAGTCATCTTGGCGACGGTCCATTGTCTATAGCTGAAATAGCAAACAAGACGAGTGCAGATTCTCGTGGTTTAGAGATGATTTTAATTGCACTTATTCCTCTAGGTTTTTTAAATAAAACGTCTGATGACAAATTTGAAAATACAAAATTATCTCATACGTTTTTAGTCAAAGGTCGCCCACGTTATCAAGGTGGTATTGTAACCATGTTTGAGTCTTGGGTTGCGGCTTGGTCAAAGCTCAAAGACGCTGTTGTTAATGGTGCTCCTGTGGTCGAAAAGCAACATGATCATGGTGAAGAAGAAACACGCACCTATATTATGGGCATGTTATACCGAGGAATTCCTCAAGCAGATTTACTTGCAGAAGAAGTTACATTGCAAGGCAAGAAAAAAATGCTTGATGTTGGTGGTGGGCCAGGGATCTTTACCATCAAGATGTGTAAAAAATATTCTGGACTTGAAGGTGATGTATTCGATTTGCCACAAACCTTAAAAATCACAAAAGAAATCATCCAGGATTTCGCCGCTGGTGATTTGGTATCTACTAAGGAAGGTAGCTATTTGCAAGATGAGTTTGGTAATGGTTACGATGTAGTACTCTTATCTTCGATGATCAATCAAGAAGGTCCGGAAGTGATTAAAGAAATTATACGTAAATCATTTGATGCCATGGACAGCGGTGGCACCATTCTGATTCAAGAACAATTTTTAAATACTGAAAAAACAGGACCGTTGTTACCTGTGTTAATTGGTTTGAACCAATTGGTGCATACTCCGGCAGGGCGTGCCTATTCCGCAAAAGAGGTTGCCGATTTGGCAGCTGAAGTTGGATTTGTCGACTTAAGTTTTAGGCCATTGCCAGAGCCTAGCCCATTTACGCTAATTACCGGGACTAAACCATAAAAATACAGGAGTTCATGGGTTTGAATCGCTTTTGTTTGATCTTTACATTGCTACTTTTTAATTCGTCTGTTGTTTTTGCGGCGGACAATAAAACCGCAAACCCTGTGCAAGCAAATCCACAAGCATCGGGCAATGTACTGCCCAGTGGGCGGGATATAGTTGAGCAATGTGATAACAAATATCCGGGAGAAGATCAGCAATCGGAGTTGAGTATTACTTTGACAGATCGTTCAGGTAATACCCGTAACACGGTATACTTACGTTTATGGCGTGATCTGAAAGGTGAAGAAAACATAGTGGATAAAATGGTATTATTCACCTTACATCCGCCTGATGCTAAAGGCGCTGCATTCATGCGCTGGGCTTATACCAAAAGCACTGATAAAAATGCCGAGCAATGGATTTATTTGCCAGTGTTGAGAAAAATTCGTCGAGTTTCAGTTCGTGACTTAAGTGATAGTTTTTTAGGGTCTGATTTAACCTATGGCGATATTAGTCTACGTGAAATTGACGAAGATAGGCATGAATTAAAGCGTGTCGTCAGAGACAAGGCCGGACAGTTGTATTACGAAGTTCATAGCATTCCTCTCGAGGCAAAACCTCAATATAGTCGTAAAATCGCATGGTTTAGAAAATCAAATGAAGCTAATGGCTGCGTGAAAGTACGGGTTGATTATTATGATACTAAAAAATCACTACTCAAGCAGCAGTTCATTAAATGGCAGAAAGTCGATAAGGCCTGGGTATGGGACAAGGTTAAGGTTAAAAATGCCCAGACCTTTCATGAGTCATTTTTTGAAGTCGCTAAGGTCAAGATCAATCGTGGCATCAATGATGAGTGGTTTACGGAAAGACGTCTACGCTTAGGTATTAAACAATAGGTTTGTTTCCATTCACTGATACCGAACATCATGCTTTGGTTAATCACAAGTCTCAACCAGTTGAGGTAAGCTGACCTCCCGCCGCTAATACGGCTCGCCAAAGTAATCGCTTGGCATCCTCATACACATCGCCTAATATTAAATAAAAAGTGGGGAATTGGAGAATAATAAGATGGATATAAAACACAGCTTTGGGTGGCTATGTGTATGTGTGTTTGGCTTTTTCTTATATGCATGTGGTGGTGGTGCACCAAAACCCGCCGATTCGATTGGTCGTCTAGAGGTTGTGTCAACTTATCCTGACAGTAACGAAGCGGATATTCCAGTAGAAGCAGAAATAAGTGTCAAATTCAATCGCGATATTGATCTGGAAACGCTTTCTGCAGCTACATACTCAGTAATGGATATGCGCTCGCATCAAGTGGTTGTCGGCACGATTCGCTATGAACCGGCCACATATGAGGCATTTTTCAAACCTTTGCGTCCGTTGCAATATGGCTTGCATTACCATGGAGTTATCCATCACAAAGTTAAAGACAAACAGGGTACTCATTTAGGGAATACCGACGATAGCTTTGAGTGGCGTTTTTCAACACAACAACAACCGCCTAAATTATTTTTCCATGAACCAAGAAATGGTCAGCAGAATGTCAGTATCCACACTCGCATTCATGTGCAATTTGAAACAGCTATGGATGCGGCTTCGTTTGATAACAGCACATTTTATTTACAAGATAATAATCAAAATCTGGTAAATGTTAGAGTGACCTACCAAGATCAACATGCCATGTTAGAGCCTGTGAATCTTTTACTAGCAAACACTACTTATACAGCAGTTGTGAGTGCCAATGTGAAAAGCGCATCCGATGTTCAACTTGGAAATGAAATTCGCTGGAGTTTCACAACAGCACCTGATAGTGCCAGTGTTAAAATTATTGGCACCCGTGGAAACGATGAAATTAAAGACATGGTTTTCGATCCAGTTGATCAAAGTTATATTGTGGTCGGTAATACGGAAGGAAAACTTGGCGAGCAACGATTTGGCGCCATCGACATTTTCTTAACAAAGCTTGATGCGAATATGCAAACCCTGTGGGTGCAACAAATTGGTGCAGCCGAATTTGATTCCGCCAGCGGTGTGACACTAACTGCCAATGGTAATATTTGCTTCACTGGTTACACAGATGGTGTATTAGCACCAGATGCCGTGGTTGATATGCATACTGATGTTATTGTTGCTTGTTATGATCGCAATGGTAATCATCAATGGATTAAACAAATTCCCGGTGGTAATGGAAGCATTTTTGCTCATGCGATTAGCGCATATGGTGATAACCAATTACTTATCACTGGTGTGACGTTTGCCGATGTGGCCAATTCACCGATTCAAGGAAATGCAGATATATTCGTAGCATTGTTGTCCGCGCAAGGGCAGATGCAGTGGATTAAAACCTTCGGCACCGAATTTTTTGATGAAGCGATTGATATCGTTACCGATCCTGTCACAGGCATGTTTTACATTGTTGGTTCAACCGAGGGCGATTTAACGCAAACCGGGCAGGTAAAGCCCCATATTGTGAATGCATTTGCCATGGGTTTCGATGCCACAGGTAGTCAGCTTTGGGCACAATTGTATGAGAATAATTCGATTTCTTTCGCACATGCTGCGAGTCTAAACCAAGCAGGTGGAGTTTTATTGGTTGGTTCAGGCATACAGGAAGATAATCAAAATTTTATGGTGGCACCTGATATTCTGTTAGCCAGTTTTGATTCTCAGGGAAATCCTATCAGTAGTCTACTAAGTGGTAGTGAAGCTATTGAAGAAGCAACGACGGTAGTGCGTGATGCCTTAGGCAATATTATTATCGCTGGTTTTGTTATGGATCCCTTGGGGCCGCCGCCTGGTCCTATATTCTCGCCTCCACCCCCGCCAATGATGCAGTTGCTAGTGGCCAAATACTCTCCCGATATGCAAATGATTTGGCAAAGCAGTATTCCTGGAATCGAACACATCCAGGCCACATCCGTCATTGTCGACGCAATTGGCAATATTGTTGTGTCTGGCCATGGGCATGGTGGCGTCGCCGATGTGCCGTTTGTGAATGGTGATGGTTTTATACTCAAATTAGATGCCAATGGTAATCTTTTGTAAAACAATCGAAAAACCTAATAAAATTATCAGGTATAACTTGAAATTCATTAATCCAAGCATCATATTGCTATTAACGGTGGGGTGGGATTCCGGCCAAGAACTTGCAATTTATGATAAATTGTATTGAAGTCGAATGACGATTTCAGCCAAGTCTTAACTAAGGTAATATGATATTTGCCAGGCTAAGTTAGCATTTACGCTCAATAACACGCCCACTCAGATCCCAAACTTTGAAAAGAGGAAGTACCATTATGGACTCAAATGAAAATGCCCCTGACACCAATGAAACACAGGGTACAGTCATTCCCGTATTGCCCCTGCGTGACGTAGTGGTTTATCCGCATATGGTGATTCCCTTATTCGTCGGCCGCGACAAATCGATTAAAGCCCTGGAAGCTGCGATGGAGCAAGATAAGCAAATTCTTTTGGTAGCGCAAAAAAGTGCCGCTGAAGATGAGCCCGAGATTGAAGATATTTATCGAGTAGGAACAATTTCGTCGATTCTGCAATTACTAAAATTGCCTGATGGCACGGTGAAGGTTTTAGTTGAAGGTTTGCATCGTTCAGCGATTAAAGCGTTTGTTGACGATTTTGAATATTTTGCAGCTGAAGTTGAAGAAAGCCAAATTCCAGAGCTGGATGAGCGAGAAATAGAAGTTCTAATGCGTTCAGTATTAACTCAGTTTGATCAATATGTGAAATTAAACAAAAAAATTCCGCCCGAAATACTCACATCCTTATCAGGAATTGATGAGCCCGGACGTTTGGCTGATACCATTGCTGCACATATGTCTCTCAAGATTGACGAAAAACAACGTGTATTGGAAACCGAAGATCTGCGTGAACGTTTTGAGCTTCTAATGGGGGTTATGGAATCTGAGATTGATTTATTGGAAGTGGAGAAACGCATCCGTGGTCGTGTGAAGCGCCAGATGGAAAAAAGTCAGCGTGAATACTATTTAAACGAACAAATGAAAGCCATTCAGAAAGAATTAGGTGAAATGGATGAAGCGCCTAATGAAGTTGAAGAGTTATCGCAGAAAATTGAAAAATCGGGCATGTCCAAGGAAGCAAAAGAAAAAGCGACTTCGGAATTAAATAAATTGAAAATGATGTCACCCATGTCGGCAGAAGCCACGGTAGTGCGTAACTATATTGACTGGATGGTGAGCGCGCCTTGGAAAAAACGCACTAAAATCCGCCATGACTTGGCGCGGGCACAAGAAACCTTAGATGCCGATCATTATGGTTTGGACAAAGTGAAAGAACGCATTCTCGAATACTTAGCTGTTCAGCAACGAGTGAAAAAACTCAAAGGGCCGGTTTTGTGTTTGGTTGGTCCCCCGGGGGTAGGTAAAACTTCTTTAGGGCGCTCGATCGCATCATCGACTAACCGTAAATTTGTACGTATGTCGCTAGGTGGCGTCCGTGACGAAGCAGAAATTCGAGGTCATCGCCGTACCTATATTGGGTCAATGCCGGGTAAAATTATTCAAAACATGGCTAAGACAGAAGTTCGTAACCCTCTGTTTTTACTTGATGAAATAGATAAAATGTCGACCGATTTTCGCGGTGATCCATCTTCGGCTTTATTGGAGGTGCTAGATCCAGAGCAAAATCACACCTTCAATGATCACTATTTGGAAGTGGATTATGACTTGTCTGAAGTCATGTTTGTAGCGACTGCAAATAGTCTTAATATTCCCGCTCCTTTATTAGATCGTATGGAAGTCATTCGTATTCCAGGTTATACGGAAGACGAAAAAGTAAATATTGCCTTACGTTATTTATTGCCCAAGCAGGTGAAGAATAGTGGTCTCAAAGAAGCGGAAATCAGTGTTTCAAAAGAAGCTATTCGTGACATTATTCGTTATTACACCCGTGAAGCGGGCGTACGTAACCTAGAACGTGAGCTATCAAAGATTTGTCGCAAAGTGGTCAAAGAGATTTTACTTGAGCCGGAACAAGGGCAGCTACAAGTCACACCTGAAAATCTGGAAAAATTCCTCGGCGTACAAAGACATCGTTTTGGTCGCGCCGAAGAGTTTGACCAAGTCGGCCAGGTCACTGGTTTGGCTTGGACTGAAGTAGGTGGCGACTTGTTAACCATAGAAGCCGCTGTCACTAGTGGTAAGGGCAAAATGACGATTACCGGTCAGTTAGGTGATGTTATGAAAGAATCCGTTCAGGCGGCCAGTACGGTGGTTCGTAGCCGGGCAGCTAGGTTAGGCGTGGATGAAGACTTTTATGAGAAAAAAGACATTCATATCCATGTACCTGAAGGGGCTATTCCCAAAGATGGCCCAAGTGCGGGTATCGCCATGTGCACAGCTTTGGTATCTGTGTTAACTGATATTCCTGTTCGTGCCGACGTAGCCATGACGGGTGAAATAACCCTTCGAGGTGAAGTGTTACCGATTGGCGGACTAAAAGAAAAATTGTTAGCGGCTCATCGAGGTGGAATTACTACAGTTTTAATCCCGCATGAAAATCGCAGAGATTTGGCTGAAATTCCCGAAAATATTTTGGAAAAAGTGGATGTAATACCGGTTCAATGGATAGACGAAGTGCTTGAAATTGCTCTGAAACATATGCCTGACCCGGGTGATGACTCGGACCCGGCAGTCAAAGCAAAAAAGGCAGAAAATAAAGCCAAACGTACGAGTGCGAATATAAGACACTAAACGCATTGTTCTTGACAGCGGTTTTTTCGAGCTGGTATAAATGCGCCTCACGGCTAAGGCAAGGCCGCCGGAAACCCGGCGGCCTTTTTACACGAAGGACAAGAAGGGAGTTACTCTATGAATAAAGCAGAACTGGTCGAGACAGTTGCCGAAGAAGCAGATATTTCCAAAGCAGCGGCATCTCGAGCGCTTGACGCAATTTTAGGCGCAATGACCAAGGCTCTTCAGCAAGGTGATCAAGTTTCCCTCGTTGGATTTGGCACGTTTGCAGTTAAGGAGCGTTCTGCCCGTAAAGGACGTAATCCCCGTACTGGAGAAGAAATAAGTATCGCTGCAGCGAAAGTTCCTGGATTTAAACCTGGTAAAGCACTTAAAGATGCAGTAAACTAGCGCCCGCTTTTCGGGTGGTTAGCTCAGCTGGGAGAGCATCGCCCTTACAAGGCGAGGGTCGCAGGTTCGATCCCTGCACCACCCACCAATTTAGACCTTAGTGGAGCGGTAGTTCAGTTGGTTAGAATACCGGCCTGTCACGCCGGGGGTCGCGGGTTCGAGTCCCGTCCGCTCCGCCACTTATCTCAAAAGGCAGCAATAGCTGCCTTTTTTTTTCGGCCTGATATTCGCAAGTTGCCTGCGCGCTAAATATTGAAACATAAACCGTTTTAACTATTTTGCCTGGGTGGTGATTCAGGTAAACTATGCGGTTCTGTTTGGGTAATCTAACTTGAAGCAACAACACATAACACGGAATTTAAAATATGTTACAAGTCATTCGTGATCGCGCACAGGGCATATTCGTTTGGATTATTATCGGCGGGATAGTGGTTTCATTCGCTTTATTTGGAATTAACGATTATTTCACTGGCGATGATACCGGCAACGAAGCTGCTCTGGTCAATGATGAAAAAGTCAGCATCTATGAATATCAGGTCGCCTACTCCAATGAACGTTCGCGTATGCAGCAAATGTTCGGTGATAATTTTGATGCGGATATGTTCGATGATCAGCTGAAAAAAACCGCATTGGAGCGTGTCATCGATATTCAGTTGCTTAATCAATCTGCTCGTGATCTTGGAATGCGTGTTTCCGATGAGTTGCTACTGAGTGAATTGGCTCAGGTTGAGTCCTTTCAATCGGACGGTCGATTTTCTAAAGCCAGCTATGAACAAGCCCTGGCTGCTTCAGGTGAAGGCACGGCCCGCTTTGAATATCGAGTGCGTAAATCCTTGCTGGCGCAACAACTGATCTCCGGTGTAAGCGCAAGCGACTTTGCGACGGATTCAGAGATTCAAACCAGCCATCGTTTACGTGATCAAGAGCGCAAAATTGCCTTTGCACAAATTTCTGCAAAAGAATTTGAAAAATCAGTTAAGGTAGACTCTGCGGAATTGAAAAAATTCTACGACGAAAACCAAGATCGTTATCAAACCCAAGAACAAGTATCTTTACAATATCTAGAACTATCAGCGGCTAATTTGCGTAAAGATGTCGAGGTGACTGATGCTGAGCTTGAAGAATATTACGAAACGGAAAAAGATCGTTTTACCAAACCTGAGGAACGAAAAGCGCGTCATATTTTGATCGAAACCGGTGATGATGCTGATAAGGCTAAAGCAAAAGCTGACGATCTATATCAACAAATCAAAAACGGCGCATCTTTTGAAGAATTAGCAAAGGCTCATTCACAGGATCCTGGTTCGGCCAGCGAAGGTGGCGACCTAGGATTTTTTGGTCGTGGTCTAATGGATAAAGCGTTTGAGGAAAGTGCATTCGGTTTAGCTAAGGATGAGGTCTCTACCCCAATTCGTTCTGAGTTCGGTTATCACATTATTCGTGTTGACGAGATTAAATCCGGTGATGCACCTACTTTTGAAAATATTAAAGCTGAGCTTGATCAAGAGTTGCGTCGTGAGCGATCAGAAAAATTATATTTTGATAAGGTGGAATCACTCGCCAATCTAACTTATGAAACACCTGATAGTCTTACACCTGCAGCTGAAGAGCTGGGGTTGACGGTTCAAGCCACTCCATTATTTGGTCGAGAAGGTGGGCCGGGGATTGCTGCAGAAAACAAAGTCAAACAAGCGGCATTTAGTGATGAAGTGTTGAGTCAGAAACATAATAGTGAAGCTATTGAGTTACCAGGAAACCGTACTATTGTTATTCGCGTGAAGCAGCATAATCCAGCTAATGTTAAACCATTTGAGCAAGTAAAAGCCACCATCGAAAGTGAATTGCGTCAACAGCAGGCCAAACAGCAAGCCAAGGAAAAAGGCGAAGCTTTGTTAGCACAAATTAATGATGCAGCAAATGCCGAAAAAGTTGCTAAACAAAATAAAATCACCTGGAATAAAACTGATTGGGTTAAACGTTCAGGCAGTTCAGTTAATAGTGAAATTGTGAAAAAGGTGTTCACATTAGCCAAGCCAACGAAAGAGAAAGCCCGTATCGAAGGTTTTGCTTTAAATAATGGCGATTATGCCTTAGTGGTTTTTGAAGATGTGCGCGATGGTGATGTTAAGACCTTGAAGAGTGATGAAAAGAAAAATATTGCTACGAGTTTATCCATGGCCGCAGGCAATGAAACCAGTAATCGTTTATTGTCGGGTTTAAAAGATCAGGCCACGATTGTGCGCAATCAAAGCAATCTATAATTAGATGAGTTTCTTATTGCGCACTATGGATAAAGAAAAACGATGGACTTAGACCGAATTAGGATTGAAAATTTCTGAGTAGGTATAGAACACAAAACGGCACGTAAATCTACGTGCCGTTTTGTTTTTGAGGGAGAGCACAATGTTGAAATTAAAACTGCACTGGCAAATCTTAATTGCTCTGGGTTTGGCGGTTATGATGGGTTCACTTACGGGTGTCGACGCTGCGATCTTCGGGTTGAAGTTCTATGATGTTTATAATTTTCTCGGTACTTTATTTTTAAATGCATTAAAAATGCTCATTGTTCCATTGATTGTTTCGGCAATTATTACTGGCATGATGGGGATTGGCGCGTCCGGATCATTAGGGCGGCTAGGTGGAAAGACGCTAGTCTATTATATGACGACCAGTTTGTTTGCGATTTTAATTGGTTTAGCTGTTGTCAACATGGTGCAGCCAGGCATTGTCGATGGTGAGCCGGCAAAAGAAATTATTGGGCTTAGTGCCGACACCTCGAGTTTTGAACAAAAAGTTGAAGGTAAAGGGGCTGGCGATGTCGCAGAAATTTTTATTCGTATGGTGCCACCAAATATTGTTAATGCTGCGGCTAATGGGCAAATGCTCGGACTGATTTTCTTTAGTTTGTTATTTGGATATTTTCTTGCGAACCTACAAGGTAAAAAAGGCGATACTCAACGCGATTTTTGGCAAGGAGTATTCGATATTATGATGAAAATCACCGAATTGGTGATGAAGTTTGCGCCAATAGGTGTTTTTGGTTTGGTGGCGAAGGTGATTGCAAGTACTGGCTTAGAAGCATTTGAGCCCTTAGCAATGTTTTTCTTTAGCGTGTTAGCTGCACTTTTGGTTCATTTTTTAGTGACGATGCCATTACTACTAGCATTTGTCGGCAAAGTAAATCCGATTGCTATGTATCGCGCTATGGCTCCTGCATTGTTAACTGCCTTCTCGACCAGTTCTTCTTCTGCCACTTTGCCATTGACCATGGACTGTGTGGAAAAAAATGCTGGTGTGTCTAACAAAACCAGTAGTTTTGTTTTGCCTTTGGGTGCCACGGTGAATATGGACGGTACAGCCTTATATGAATGTGTTGCCGCAATTTTTATTGCTCAAGCTTATGGCTTGGATTTAAGTTTTGCCATGCAGTTTACAATAGTTCTCACGGCTTTGTTAACCTCAATTGGTGTCGCTGGTATTCCATCGGCATCGCTGGTTGCGATTTCAATCATACTTGCGGCCATCGGTTTACCCGCCGAAGGTATAGGATTAATATTGGCTGTTGATCGAGTATTGGATATGTGCCGCACCAGTGTGAACGTATTTAGTGATGCCTGTGGTGCGGTAATTCTGGCGCGTCTTGAAGGTGAAAAGCCCTTGCAACAGAAAGCCTGAATAAAGATTCATATAACATGAATGACTGAATTCTCCAGGGATTGCTTGCTATAGACCAGGCGGTGTTTTTAAATGTTGATCAATAGAAACTAGTCCTTTTAAAACGCACTACAGGCGTGAGTATGGGTGTTAACATAAACAAAAACCTCGTTTTAATCGTAGGGCTCGCGCTTAGTATATTTTTTCTTTCATTAGCAATCGTTTTTTTTCAATTATCAAGCAATACTCTTTTTTGGAGAACAGTCCAGAATAGTGGGCATACCATTATTTTCTTTTTTATTACATTGTTTGCATTTGAGCTTATTCGGCGAATATGGAATTTTTCGCAATTAACAACAATATTGGTTACGGTTGTACTGACGCTATTACTGGCGGGCCTTACCGAAGTCAGTCAAATTCGATTGCAACGTGATGCAAGTACTGAAGATGTTTTGCGTGATATGGCTGGCGTGGGTCTCGCGATATGTATCATTTTCCTATTTCGACAAAAGCGCAAGGGTGGGGGTAGGAATCAACAAATACTGCTTTTTTCTATTGCCTTCACCATTGCGTCTGTTTCTTTTTCAAGCTTAGTCAATGTTAGTTGGTACTATTGGCAGCGAAATCAATTTTTTCCCCATTTATTAACCAGCGCTGATTGGGTGAAAACATTTGTCAAAGAAGAAAATGCAAAATTAGAAAGAAAGAATGGAACGCTATATGTTCATCTGTTTCCAGCAAAAATAGCGAGCTTGAATGTGAATGAGCCTGTTTCCGATTGGAGTGATTATTCAAATATGGTGCTGGAGATAATGTCATCCGAAACAGAAACATTTGAGTTGATGTTTCGAGTTCACGATCATATGCATAATTTTGAATATGACGATCGTTATAATGCTATTTTGAAAATAAAGCCAGGAATAAATATCTATGATATTCCTTTGCAAACAATTCAATCTGCACCCAACGGGAGGCTCATGCAATTAGAAAACATAGCGGGAATTGTTCTGTTTAAAGCAGATGTTAAAAATCCGATTCAAATTGAATTGAAAAAATTTATTCTACATTAATGCTGTGTAACCGAGTTTCACTCAAATTGATTTCACAACTATTCGATTATGATCTGTTCTTTTCAAGAGCATGAGCCACTTAGATGAAGCAGAATTGTTTAAATGATGTGCTGCTGATAGTAGAGATCAATGCCCTCTCGCCGAAGTTCAAAGTTCTTGTCGAAGACTTGAGATAGCAATCGAATACCAATTTTTAAACAGAGATGACTGCTTCTTCTAATTCGTCGAGTTTCGAAACTACCTTTGAGTTTTTCGTAACTAAGGTCTTATGTGTTTTTGAAGATTCTAACCGAGGCCCTAATAGTCATTAGCTTTAGAATTAGTTATTTTTCATGAGAAGAATCGGGGGCCAAAAAAAAGCAGATGGTCTAAGCATCTGCTTTTTTATATGCACTCAGTTTGCTAGTAATTATTCCAGCGGCTGCATACCGATAATATTATAACCGCAATCAACATAAATATTTTCGCCAGTGATGCCTGCGGCTAAATCCGAGGCCAGAAATGCGGCGGTGTTGCCCACATCTTCGATGGTTACTGTACGGCGTAAGGGTGCGTTAGCTTCAAAAGTGGATAACATTTTACGGAAATTACCGATCCCTGCTGCGGCCAAGGTTTTAATCGGTCCAGCGGAAATAGAATTCACGCGATGTCCGTCGGGACCCATGGCTTGTGCCATATAGCGCACGTTGGCTTCGAGGCTGGCTTTTGCCAAACCCATAACATTGTAATTCGGCATGGCACGTTCGGCACCAAGATAACTTAATGTAATGAGTGAGCCATTGCGATCTTGCATCATAGAGCGACCGATGCGCGCCATGGCGGTAAAACTATAAGAGCTGATTTCATGGGCAGTATTAAAACCGGCGCGAGTGGTCATATCAACATAATCACCGACTAATTCTTCTTTGGGCGCAAAAGCAACCGAATGGATTAAGCAGTCGTATTTGTCCCAATGAGCGGATAAGGCTTCATATGCACCGCCAATGGCTTGATCAGTGGAAACATCGCAGGGTATAACGATACTTGAACCGAGTTCGTCGGCCATTTTTTCCACACGACCCTGCAATTTCTCATTCTGGTAAGTGAACGCTAACTCTGCGCCCTGTTCTTTCATTGCCTTGGCAATACCCCAGGCAATTGAACGGTTACTGGCAAGGCCAGCGATCAAGGCGCGTTTACCTGTTAAAAAACCCATATTGAATCCTTATCTGTTGATTTGTAGGCAAAAAAACTGCATGAAAGATAACTAATAAGCGTACTGAGGAGTTGCCTCGGCGCTAAGTCCATCTATAATACATGTCACGCTATTATATATGGAATCGCACGTAAGTCGAAACTGTGTACCGCTGACTAGGAAATTTTTATAGTCTCGAAGCAGTGGTCACCCCATACAAACAATCGCGTGATGTTCAGATGGAAACGCAAGGAATCGTTGTCATAACTAAACTATCTGCCAGAACACAAACGACCCGCATTATCACCTTAATTTTAGGGAGTATGATGATTTTGCTCACGGCTTGTTCCGAGCAAGCCTGGAATAATCCTTATCCCGACGCTGATGCGGGTAAGAATATTTTGTATTCATCGTTTTCCGACCGACCCAAACATTTAGATCCTGCGCGTTCTTATAGCTCTAATGAATATGCCTTTCTTGGACAGATTTATGAACCACCTTTGCAATATCATTATCTCAAGCGTCCTTATGAATTAATTCCACTCACGGCAACTAAAATGCCGGAAGCGATTTTTTATGATAAACAAGGTCGACGCTTGCAAGCCAATGCAGCGCCCGAACTGGTTGACCGTACGGTTTACACCATCGAAATCAAACCCGGTATCCAATACCAACCACATCCCGCCTTTGTTAAAAATGAGCAAGGAGAGTTTCTTTATCATCATTTAAATGAGGATGAATTAAGTGAAATCTTCACCTTAAGTGATTTCGCACAAACCGCTAGTCGTGAATTGCTTGCTGCAGATTATGTGTATCAAATAAAGCGTTTAGCTCATCCAGGCTTGCACTCGCCGATATTTGGGATTATGGGTCAATACATTATTGGTCTGAACGACTTGGCTAAAACCCTAAGTCCGGTTTACACGGAGTTGCGTAAACAAGGCAAACATTTTCTTGATTTGAAGCAATACGATTTAGCAGGCGTTAAAGTTTTGGACAAGTATCGCTATGAAATTGCAATTAAAGGAAAATATCCACAACTCGTTTATTGGCTGTCTATGCCGTTTTTTGCGGCGATGCCGGAAGAAGCCGAGCGTTTTTATTCGCAACCAGGCCTGATAGAAAAAAATATTATTTTGGACTGGTATCCTATTGGAACGGGTGCGTATATGCTTTCGGTTAATAATCCAAATCTGCAAATGGTGTTAGACAAAAACCCAAATTATCGTGGTGATCGTTATCCCAGTGATGGTTCGCCTAGTGATGCAGCCAATGGTTTACTTGAAGATGCCGGTAAAGCTATGCCGTTTATTGATAAAGTGGTCTATAACCTGGAAAAAGAAACTATTCCTGTGTGGAACAAATTTTTGCAAGGCTATTACGACACCAGTGGCATTAGCTCCGAAAGTTTTGATCAAGCGATTCAAGTGGGAAATCAAGGTGAAGTTAACTTAACTGAAGAAATGGCGGCCAAGGGCATCAAATTATCGACAGTTGTAGCGGCCAGTAGTTACTATTTTGGTTTTAATATGCGTGACGAAGTGATTGGTGGTTTGAGTGAACGTGCGCGATTATTACGTCAGGCAATTGCTATCGCGTTTGATTATGAAGAATTTATTAGCATTTTTGCGAATGGACGTGGCATTGCAGCGCAAGGCCCTATTCCTCCGGGAATATTCGGTTATAAAGATGGGAAGGCGGGTTTTAACCCCTATGTTTATGATTGGCGCAATGGTCAAGCTGAACGTAAGTCGCTCGAAGAAGCCAAACGTTTGTTGGCTGAAGCAGGTTATCCCGACGGCGTGGATAAAAAAACGGGTAAGCCTTTGGTTTTGAATTTAGATATTACTGCTAGTGGTCCGGATGATGCTGCACGCTTGAATTGGTATCGAAAACAGTTCAAAAAACTCGATATTCAATTAGTGATTCGCAACACTATGTATAATCGTTTTCAGGACAAAATGCATAAAGGTACGGCGCAAATGTTTATTTGGGGTTGGAATGCTGATTATCCTGATCCCGAAAACTTTTTATTCCTGCTTTATGGTCCCAATAGCAAAGTTGATGTGAATGGTGAAAATGCTGCGAATTACCAAAACAAAGCATTTGATCGCCTATTTGATCAGATGAAAAATATGGAAAATGGACCGAAACGGCAAGCCGTAATTGATAATATGATTGAAATAGTGCGTCACGATTCGCCGTGGTTATGGGGTTTGCATCCAAAAAGTTATAGTCTCTATCATGCTTGGTACGGTAACTCTAAACCAAATTTAATGGCACATAATACGTTGCAGTATAAAAAAATTAACGCACCCCAACGCGATGAGAAGCGCGCACAATGGAATCAACCGATAACATGGCCGATTTGGTTGTTATTGATTGTTTTGATTGCGGGGACTTTACCGGCGTTTGTCACTTATATTCGTAAAGAGCATCGGGTTGAACGGGAGGCGGATAATGCTTAATTATATTATTCGTCGAATGTTTTATGCGATTCCGATTTTGATTGGCGTCAATCTGATTACCTTTACATTATTTTTTGTTGTTAACACACCCGATGATATGGCGCGTATGCATCTGGGAATGAAACGGGTGACACCGGAAGCGATAGAAAAATGGAAAGCGGATCGTGGCTATGATAAGCCAGTGGCATTTAATAGTGAAGCGCAAGGTTTTGCAAAATTAACGGATACCATTTTTTTTGAAAATTCAGTGAAGTTATTTGTTTTTGAATTTGGTCGTTCCGACGCAGGACGCGATATTGGTTTTGATATTTCACAGCGCATGTGGCCGAGTCTTGCGATTGCAGTGCCTGTTTTAATTCTAGGTTTATTGGCGAATATTACTTTTGCGTTATTGGTTGCATTCTTTCGTGCCACCTATATCGATTTTTGGGGGGTAGTGGTTTGCGTGGTACTGATGTCGATATCCGGAATGTTCTATATTATTGGTGGTCAATTTCTCGTGGGTAAACTTTTGCATTTGGTGCCCATCTCCGGCTACGATACGGGTTTTGATGCGATTAAATTTTTAATTCTGCCGGTGTTGATCGGTGTTATTGGTGGTATTGGTTCGGGGACGCGTTGGTATCGAACCTTGTTTTTAGAAGAAATAGGCAAAGATTATGTGCGTACTGCACGTGCGAAAGGTTTGTCTGAATCTCTTGTGTTGTTTAAACATGTATTAAAAAACGCCATGATACCAATTTTAACGGGTGTTGTTGTGGTATTGCCTTTATTGTTTATGGGTAGTTTGATTACCGAATCGTTTTTTGGCATTCCTGGTTTGGGTAGCTATACCATCGATGCAATTAACTCACAAGATTTTGCAATTGTTCGTTCGATGGTTTTCCTTGGGTCATTCTTATATATCGTTGGATTAATTTTAACTGATATTTCCTACACGCTGGTTGACCCGCGTATAAGGTTGAGCTGATGAGAGTAGGCAAAACAGAACTCATAATAATATTGATTGTGTTTTTGTGCGTGAGTCTTTATATGTTGAGTTGGCTGGCTTTTGGTTTTAAACCAGTATTCTTGTGGACCGATGTTTTAGTTTATATATTAGTTGTGAGTATCATTGCATTTGCTTTATATGCTAAAAGCAAACCTCACTTACGCGACCCCTGGCGTCAGGTATGGCGGCGCAAACTGGGTATGTCGGCACTCGTAATCTTATTATTTTATGTATTTGCTGGGCTACTGGATTCAGTGCATTTTCGTATGCCTTTGCAAAACCAAACTAGCGAAGGTGAAATGCAATATCAGTCTGACGTCTTAACCGTGTTGGATATGGTTTTGCCTAGTTTGCATGAAAATGTTGAAAAAACCTATTCTTCGCCATTTGCCACCCATTTATTTGCCAAAGAGACCATTCAGCACGATGATGGAAGTACTACTCGTGAATATCCACGTCTTAAGTTTGGTGGTGCTCATTTAGATGAGCATGCAAGTGGTCGCACAATGGATGTGCTAGTTAACACTTTCATCGGTTTAACCATGGGTCTATTGATTAGTGTCTTGGTTATTGGAGTTATTTTATTTTTGTTAGCCAAACATTGGTCGTGCAGTTTCAAGCAAGCGAGTGAAAAAATTCTAAAGCAAGAATCCGAAGCAGCGTGGGCGGTTGTATTGTTGACATTACTATTGTGTATCACACTCATCAGTTTGCTGTATTATCTATCGTATTATTATCATGTCTTCGGAACCGATAAGGTCGGCCGAGATGTTCTTTATCAAGCAATCAAAAGTATACGCACTGGTTTGGTCATTGGCACACTGACGACCTTGATCATGTTACCATTTGCCATGATGCTAGGTATTATGGCGGGTTATTTTCGTGGTTGGATTGATGATGTTATCCAATATCTTTATACCACTTTGAATTCAATTCCGGGTATTTTGTTAATCGCTGCTGCAGTATTAATGATGCAAATCTACATGGCGAATCACCCCGAGCTATTCGAGACTGATTCTGAAAGAGCGGATACTCGCTTGTTCTTCTTATGTATTATTTTGGGTATTACCAGTTGGACAGGTTTGTGTCGTATGTTGCGCGGTGAGGCACTAAAACTGCGGGAAATGGATTATATACAGGCAGCGTCAGCCTTTGGTGTTTCCAATTTCAAAATAATTTGGCGTCATATTCAACCCAATGTCATGCATATTATTTTAATTGCCGTGGTATTGGATTTTAGCGGCTTAGTGCTTGCAGAAGCAGTGTTATCCTATGTTGGTGTTGGTGTCGATCCAACCACATATAGCTGGGGTAACTTAATTAATGGTGCGCGTTTGGAAATGGCGCGCGAGCCCTTGGTATGGTGGTCTTTATTAGCGGCATTTATTTTTATGTTTATCCTGGTATTGGCGGCAAATTTATTTTCTGATGCCGTGCGCGATGCCTTTGATCCGAGAATACGGAAACAATAGCCATGAGTGAAATTTTATTAGACGTAAAAAACCTGTCGACCGCTTTTGATACGCAAGCGGGTAAAGTGCAAATCCTCGATGGCGTGAGTTTCCAAATCCGAAAAGGTGAAACATTTGCACTACTCGGTGAATCAGGTTGCGGAAAATCCATGACGGCGCTTTCCATCATGCAATTGTTGCCGGAACAAGCCAATAAGAACATGGGTGGAGAAGTCGTATTTGACAATGAGGATCTATTAACATATCCAGAATCAGCCATGCGTAAAATTCGTGGTAATCGCATTGCGATGATTTTCCAAGAACCCATGACTTCTTTAAATCCTGTGCTGACGGTGGGAACTCAAATCGGGGAGGTGTTAAAAAGTCATAAAAGTTTAGTGGGACAACCAGCCAGACAACGTTGTATTGAATTATTGGAGCAAGTTGGTATTCCGGAACCAACGCAACGAGTGGATGAATATCCGCACCAACTATCTGGAGGCATGAAACAACGGGTTATGATTGCAATGGCACTGGCAGGTGAGCCTGAGTTGCTAATTGCTGATGAACCAACTACTGCGCTCGATGTGACCATACAAGCCCAGGTGCTAGATTTATTAAAAGAATTACAACAAAAAACAGGTATGGCAGTTTTGTTGATTACACATGATCTAGGTGTTGTATCAAAAATGGTGGACCATGTTGCTGTTATGTATGCCGGTCAAATTGTTGAATCAGCCAGTCGTGATTTGTTTTTTTCGCAACCGGAACATCCTTATAGCCAGAAACTATTTGATGCGTTGCCAAGTATGGCCAAACGCGATCAGGCCCTGGCAGTAATTCCTGGTACCGTGCCAACGATGCGCGAGCAGTTCATGGGGTGTCGCTTTGCACCTCGTTGTCATCATGCAACAGACTATTGTGAGAACAATGTTCCTCGTTGGCAAGTGCAAACAAATGATCACGGGGTGCGTTGTTTTCTGTTTGACGAACAAGCGCAGGTGCAAAAGTCGCTAGAAGAAAAAGGGATTTCAGATCGTGAAAGAAGTGCACATGAAGCCGGTGAGTTACTCCAAGTCACTAACCTAAAAGTCCATTTCCCCATTCACAAAGGTCTGCTCAAACATGTTGCCGGTTATGTTTATGCGGTCGATGGTGTCGACATGACGATTAAAACGGGACAAACCGTTGCACTGGTGGGTGAGTCTGGTTGTGGTAAAACGACTTTTGGTAAAGCGATCCTACAATTAAATAAACCCACCAGCGGATCAGTGCAGTTTTTAGGACATGAGTTAAGTAACTTAACAGGGGATGCTTTGCGTCAACAACGTAAACATTTTCAAATCATCTTTCAAGACCCGTTTTCATCGATGAATCCACGGATGATGGTGAATGATATTATT
>JAOUJM010000031.1 GCA_029883265.1 Gammaproteobacteria bacterium | reverse complement strand
CCGGCGTCATAGCAACAATGAGGGGCTATCACCGGTTGAGTTTGAAAAAGAATATTTTAGGAAGCTGGCGAGTGACTAGAAAACTGGGGGCTTGCCAGTATGGTGCTTATTCAAAATTGCATCATTCTTTGGAACTACATGTACCTATCAAATTTGATTTTGGACACAGAAGATATGGAACAACGCAGTGCAATTATCGAAGCCATCACTCAGGGTTCCGTGATTACCTGGGCCCATGTCAATTTACGGGGTGAGTACGATTTTACCCGAAAAGCAGCCAATGATCCCAAATTTGATTATCAGAAGATCAAGCAATTGAAGTTGAGTTAGGTTTGGGAATTTGTATTTATTTGGCTCATTTTTTAAGAAAATGAGCCAAATATTATCTCATAAACTCATAGAGTTAGAAGTCTAAGTGTGGCATTTACTCCTCTATATTGCTGGGGACCCTACATTAGCGGATGCATTTGTCACCGCTCCCTAGTTAAATTCAAATAATACAATCGTTTCTGTGAATTCAAAGTTTCATTACAAACCTGAGCTTGAAGTGTCTCGTTATTTTTTGTTGACATAAAAAAAACCACCTCGCTATTTGGGCGAGGTGGTTTTAAGCTTTAACTTAAATTGATTTATTCGCTACTAGGAATCAGTACATAATATGCAGCATCGTCCCCTTTCACTAATACTCTGCCACGTCGATTAATATCCAAGGCTTCAGTAAAGGTTACGCCAGTGCTATTGTCGACTACGTTATTTAAATCCACTGCGATTCCATTACGCCAGAAAACAGCACGTGTGTTGGATTGACCAACAATGTCGCCACCATCGGAGATCGCTTTTGCGGTATTCTCTGTAGACGCAGACAACGCGGGCAACACATACATGGTATTGTTTTGCCACATAACTGCTTTGCGCGTACCCGCGTTTTCAGTGGAGTAACCGACAATTTTTGCTGAGACATTGTTATTAATAGCAAGTGCCTGACTGTTGTTTGCGCCACTATCATTTAACAAACTAATAGTTCCAGCAGTGGCAACATAAGCACGATTATCGCTACCAGTGAATGTGTAACCCACCACGGTTTCGCTATCATTAATCGCACTTGCACGGTTTTGCTCACCGCTATTGCCTATCACTGTTACTGTCTGCACATTGCCATCATATGCCCATACAAAACCGTGTTCCAAACCGTCGGAATTGATGGGATCATTATTCCAAATACCGTATCCGGCAATAAACTCTTGATAAGCCTGAGTGCGAGCGGTGTCAACACCGATACCCTGGGTGTTGCCTATGGAATCTAATGTTAAATGATTGCCTAAGGCGCTATGCCAAATCGCATCCCGTTGCAAACCATCACCCATATTGGCTTCAGCCGATCCCGCATAGGTCATTTCATTGCTCACGCTTCTGGCGACACTATTGAAACCGGCAACACCAAGATCGGTGATATAGAGATTTTCAAAATTACCATCGCCTACGTTGATGCGAGCGGCATGGACTTCACCATTACTGGTAATCGCGCTGCCGACAACATCACCATTGTCGTTGAGTTGAAACGCTTGATTAAACGTGGTGCCTTGATTGAAGCCTCCGCCATCGTATGCGTGTTGTAAACGATAGGCTGAGAAGCGCACCTCAGGAATACGATAATCACAGTAACGTCCATAAATCGGCTCATAAACACGTTCCGGACATAATAGTGCACGATCGTTAGGTACTTCTATTCCTGTAACACAATCCACTTCCACTGAGTTTACTGTACAGGTGTTGACTACAGTGCGAGTTAACGTGATCACTGAGTTATTATTCTCATTGCTTTCACTAATTAAGTTCGCATAATCAGCCAAGACCCCAACATAATATTCTCCTGCGGCCAAAGTTTCAGGTAATACTAAGTTGGCATTAAAACTCGTGGTGGTACCACCGGCTAAATCAGCAAGCGGTGACCAAGTCCCAATGAGCACGTCATTGCTACTCACGGTTTCGTCAAGTGATAAAAAGATACCTACTTGCAAGGATGTTGCGACTGCATCGCCGCCACTATTCGATACCTCGGCGCTAACTGTAATGGATGCGCCCGCACTAATGCTTGCAGCAGGGCTGTTGATATTACTGACACTAAGATCCACATTGCCCGTGATCGCGATTGGCTGAACAGAAGCGATTGCATTATTGCTTTCGTTGCTTTCTGCTATCGTGTTATTTGCATCGGCAATCGCACCTAAATAATAAGTGCCAACCGCAATACCCGAAGGAATGTTCACATTTATCGAGTTCGACTCTGACTGGTTTTTTGCTAAATCGAGACTGCTAAGCCAGCTATTAAGATATAAATCACTGCCATCGATTTGTCGATCAGTGGACAAATACAAGGCCATGCTATGCCCTGCTGCAATGTCGCTCATACCCGTGTTGAGTACGCTACTATCAACCACAATCGTATCTCCAGGTAACACAGAACTATTTACAGTACTTACCGTTGAGGCGACTAAGTCAAATTCATTGAAACCACCAGAAACAACGATTGAATGTGGATTGCTAACCGAATTGTTGGTTTCGTTTTGTTCAGAAACCGTGTTGTCGTAGTCGGCAATCGCTCCAATATAGTAAGTTCCATTAGCGAGGTTGGCTGGAAGCGTAACTAATAAGTCTCGACTCTCGTTTCCACCATTCGCCAATGTTTGGAAACTCGGCCAGCTTGCTAACAAGCGATCGTTGCTATCAATCGTTGCATCGTTCGACAAATATAAACCGGTGTTATGTCCCGCTGCGATTGGTGAGACGCCGCTGTTACTGATAGTGCTAGTCACAATAACATCACTTCCCGGAGATGCTGCTGTGCTTGCGCTAATCGTACTCAATGCTTTCAAGTCGTAATCGTAAACCACTTTTATCGGTGTAAAAATGACGTTGTTGTCTTCGTTTGATTCGTTTACTTGAAAGATTGGATCAGCAAACGCTGCCAAATAATAATCGCCGGGTGGTGTATCAGCCGGAATAGTCAAGGCCATGGTGCCGCTAAGCGAATTACCTGCCGTTAGCGCTCTTACTACGCCTTGAGCAAGAATCGTATCGTACCAATCAAATGACGCATCTGTTGATAAATAAAACCAGAATTGCGGTCCCCACCAACGACTACCTAAGGTATAAGTACCGGCATTTCTAACCACATAATCAACATACATCGTACCATCAATACTTAAGTGAGTTGGCCAGTTAGCGGATAACATTTCCATGTCATAGCCTGTTCCTGGTGGTGTCGTAAGGCTGAATGCTGGTCCTGATAAGCTATTATTATCTTCATTTGATTCGATCAGCAAATTAGTACGATCAGCTATCGCGCCAAAGTAATAGGTTCCAGCGACTACATCGGGCAAGGTAATCGTAACATTGCTTGACTCACTTTGACCTGAAGATAAACTTTGGGTGGTGGTCCAACTGCCGACTTGGCGCAAGCCAGTTTGTAGACCACTGTCTTCAGCCATATACAAACCTACGTGAAGTCCAGGTGCGACGGTACCGCTGTTGATATTGCTAACTGTACTGCTCACTACTACTGTTGACCCTGATTCCCCACTGCTCTTATCGGTGGCTAATTGAGTCATGACTAAATCGACATTGCTTTCGAGGATCTGCAACTGATTGCTCGCTAATATATTGTTATCTTCATTGGTCTCACTAATATTATTGTAATAGTCCAATGAGGCAATAAGGTAGTGATTTCCTATCATGCTAATGTCAGTATTGAATGTGAAACGAGTAACACGGGTTTCACCAGCAGCAAGCGCTGAAATCGCAGTAGACAATACAAGTTTTGAATTGTTTACACCATCTGGAGAAAGGTGAATACGAGCAAGAACAGATGGCGTCGCCATGGAACCAAGATTTGTAACACTAATATCAAACTCAACTTGATCTCCAACTCGCGGTGATAAGTTGATGGGTGTTACACTATTTAGCCTTATATCAATATCATTGTTTATATGAATCGGTCCAACTGCAACAATATTATTATCCTCATTGCTTTCTGGAAAATAACCCTGATGATCCGCAACTAATAAAACATAGTAGTCGCCACCCGAAGCATTATAGGGAGCAATTCGGCTTATTGAAGCATCATGGATTTGATTGACATTAAGCTTTGGTAGTTTAATCGAATTGAGCAAATGTGTGCTACCAGCCGCTGTTGCATCCTTTGATAATCTATAAGCATAGTTAGCTAAGTTTCCTGGCGTCCTCAACAATCCGCTGTTTTCAATTTGTGCGGTAATATTCATTGTATCACCGACAGTAAAGCTCGTTTGATTAATCCCTATATTCTGTGATCGCAAATCAATAACATTTGTTACTGGTAATGGCAAACTGGTGACAACATTATTTGTGGAATCGCTTTCGACAAAAATTTCTGAACGATTCACAAAAATACCTATGTAATAAGACCCTAGAGCAACATCTGTAGGTATTTTAAAAGAAGTAATAATGTCTTGGCTTTCACCCGGTGCTAAAACGTCAACATTGTCTGCCCAAGCCAATCGTCGATCAGTTCCATCAATTATCTTATCCGATGACAGATAGAATTCAACCGAAGTATTTCGTGGCATGGTTTCCGAACCTTGGTTTGTTACGGTTGTCTCTAAGCGATAGGTTAAACCATAATTGAGTTGTTTGACTTCTTCACTAGCATATTCCAATAAGACTGGCGACACGCCTAAATCAACACCTGGACGCCAAACACCAAGTTCTACATTGGCCGTTTTGCTTTTGTAGGCATCAGTTGCAGAAAACTGCACATTGAAATCTTTGTCTTGTGGTGTCGAGGGGGTCGTTACCGACATTGTAGTGGTTACCGTTCCACCAGCAACCAAGCTCACGGTACTTGGATTAAAGCTGACCGACATACCGTTAGGGAATGCACTCAATTGAGTAATACTACCGACAAACGCTGGTTCCGCAGAAACTGAATTCAAATTCAAAGTACCGCTATAACCATTGATTGATGAAAGTGTTATTTCGTAATCGGCGCTAGTACCGAAAGCAACATCCTGGCTTATCGGTGTGGCGGAAATGTTAAAGTCTGGACCAACACTAACATCAAGCGTAAGCATACTGCTACGGGTTCGAGCTTGCTCATCAGTACCGCTAACATGAATAGCAAATTTCTCGATAGGCAGCGATACATCGGTATTATAAGTGACGGGAACCATGACTGTTGCCCCCGGCCCTGGCGCTACACTATATTGATCAAGTACTGCATTAATCAAATCATTGGAGCTAGTCACGCTGAGGATTACATTGTCAGTGAAACTACTTCCTGTTTGAATTCTAACATTGGCAATACCCGCCTCACCACTATCTAACTGGTCAACTGAGGGCAAAATCGATACGGAAAAATCGGTTGCTTCAATTTCACGTTTTAATGTCTTTTCAGCATTCAATCGACCGCCACTAACGACTTTACCAGTGAGCCTAGGCAATGCGTCGATACTTTCTAAGAGTTTGCCTTTTAATTCGGCGATAGTCAGGTTAGGTTCGATGCCCCACAATAATGCCGCAACACCACTCACATGCGGTGCGGCCATAGAGGTTCCGCTTAAGGCGAAATATACGGGAGGTTCAAATGGGCCCTGACAAAATAATCCGCCACAAAAATACGGCGTGCCGGTTGACTGAACACGAACACCAGGTGCCGCAAGATCCACTGTGGTTGCGCCATAATTAGAAAAGAAACTTAAGTTATCATCTTCGTCAGTCGCTGCAACCGAAATTATATTATCTAGGTCATAAGACGCTGGATACATTTTTTTGCTGCTATCGTTGTCATTGGTACTATTACCCGCTGCCGCAACAAATAATACACCGGCCTCGCCTGCCGCAGCCATCGCATCTTTTAAGGCTTGGGAGTAACAAAAACAACCCCAGCTTAAATTAGCGATCTTTGCACCATTTGCGACCGCGTACTCTATGGCTTCTATCGCATCGGTAAGTGTGCCACCATTGCGACCAAGAAAACGAACCGGCATTATTTGTGTGTTCCAATTCACACCAACAACACCTTCAAGATTATTTCCGACGGCCCCAATAGTACCCGCAACATGAGTACCATGACCGGCAAACACATCCATGGAAGAATCTTCACCGGAACGTGTGCTGATACCATGCACGTCGTCAACGTAGCCGTTGCCGTCATCATCGATATTGTTTCCGGGAATTTCGTTAACATTGGTCCAGATGTTTTCAGCTAAATCGACATGATTATAATCAACACCCGTATCAATAACGGCAACAATAGGTGTTTGTACGCCGGTGGCAACATTCCAAGCACCGGGTGCATTAATTTTTTGCATTCCCCAAAGTTTGTTGAATTGCAAATCATTGGGAGTAATTTGTGGTCGGATAATATAATTTGGTTCAACCGATTCCACATCCGGATCGGCCTCTATTGTGGCTATGGCTTCTTCCATACTCATGCCATCAGGAATTACTATCTTCCGCCAACGATCGATAGCCCGTCCACGATGTTTTTTTCGAGCATTTTTCTTTAGTTGAGAGGTTCGAGTTTCACCTCGCTTCTTAAGATGTCTAATTGACTCTGAGTCGACATCTTCACTTTGGGCGTTAGACACCGCAGTTGATTTGAAACGCACCAATATTTCACGATCCGCATGTTCGTGACCTTTATGTGTTGAATGAGTTTTTAACGGTGGTAAACGATCGGCTTTATTTTTTCTGTGTTGTTTTTTTATCCGATCTTTTTGTGGATTTTTTTTATACGCATTGTCGTGATGTTCAATCGCGTAAGAAGAGAAACTACTGAATAAAAATATAAAAAATAGTAGAAAGGTATAACGTTGTGTTACTGCTGGTATGGCATGCATAACCCACACTCCTTTTTGGTTTACATAAAATACAAATTCACTTTTGTGCCATGTGTTAATTAAAAAACTGTCCCTCGCTATTGGTTAATAATTAATTTTTTCAATAGGCTATTCGCAATCATTGAATCAATTGCCAAGCCTACGCTGAAAAATATTTCTAAAAAACTATACGGGTTTTACCGTGCATAGTAATCTTGAGAAGCATGTCAAAATACATCAATGTTAATTTGACGCATTGATACATTGACTCATCCAATTAAGATGACACGCCTGTTTTCGCTTGCGTGATTATGGTTTAAACGAAAACGTCTGACTTTACAGCCAGTCCATAAAAATGAACAAAGATTCAAAAAATATTTCAAACGCTTATTTATTCAAAGCTTCTTCTTCAATAAATACACACTAACTACCCAAGTAAGCAATAAATCACATCGAGTAGACAAGCTGGATTGGGCATAACAAATAATTTTAAACTAAACTTAATTCAGCTTAGTTTTTACTAAGCACAGTATAAAAAAGGATTATGTGAATTCACTGCCAAAAATGCGAAAAATACTGCCAATATAAGGAAAATTTGAACAAATATCAGAGTTTCAATATCAAGATTAGCGCCACAGCTGAAAAGAACCGAGCTTAGATTTTATACAAAGAAACTGTCAACGTGGTATGAATTGTTCAATTTTTAAGAAGCGCTAGTGAGATTAATCTATGTTGCTATAGATCACATGGTAATAATGAATCATCGATTGCATAGCTACACAGGCATAAGCATTCGACTAGAAAAGTGCCTAAGTTGTTTGCTGAGCAAATCGTCTTTTTCTGCCGTAGTTAGAGGCAGCGTTTGATTCGTGAACGATTTGCTAGATAGATAATCGCTTGTTTATGCAGCGTATGTATGCAGGTAAAGTTAATTTATTCTCGTCAAAATGATACATAAGTACGAATCATTCAATAGCAATTCCACTAACAAATGATCTCGGCTAAGCATTGATCAATGTTGATGTTTGCCTGGTTCATTTCAATTGTAATTCAACAAGCAGTACAGTGACTTCACGAGCGACCGAATTCATGAACCAATAATAATTGAACCAAGCAATAGATACCTGTAGACAAATATAACAAGCTTATTCCACTCGCAATTCCACCACTGGCGATGTCTCCGGCCGATAAGGTAATTTCACCTGAAACCGATGGGTGCCGGTTTGCATTGGCCAGCGTACGCTGTATGGCGGACTGGCGAGCTGATAGGGTTGATCATCGACAAACCATAACACTTGTTCCAATTTTGCATTGGTTTCAAGGTGAAGGCTGATGCTATTGGTGTCTCTAGGCACATGAGGATTGATTAATAATAAACTGTTGTCCATTGGGTAAGTGATTTTTAAACTGATTTTGTCATCCAATACTGGATTTTGCTTTGCGCTAATTTGCCCTTTGAACTTGGTTGGATCGAAATCAAGCATACTATATTTATCAGGCTTAACTTGAATACTTTGGCTGCGTGCCCAGGCGAAATACTTACGTGGCATATCGATAAACGATTTTTCAATAATATATTTTTTGGGTGACCACTCCCCTGCTAGCAAGTGATTGCGTTTATCTAACTTGATTGCTTCCAAGGGTGTTGCCTGACTGGGCGTGCTGGCTTTGGGTAATAACTCCATTGTGTTTTGGTGGCACTCATCACTGCTCAAATAGCCTGTGTAACGACAGATAAACACGGGATGATAATTTTCTGGTTGAGCAAAAGCTGTGTCGTTTTGACCACGCACTTGATCTTTATGTAATGTGAGCATTATCATTTTAACTAAATGCGAAGCGCTATTGGAACCACCTAAATTTTTCATGGACTGTGCATCCGGTCGACCAATCCATACTGCCACAAGAAAATCTCGACTATAGGCAATACTCCAAGCGTCCTTGAAACCTTGAGAAGTGCCGGTCTTAATGGCTACGGGAAATGGATATTCACTACTACCTAAGCGTGGAAAACTGGGTAAACGCGCCATGGGGTCAGCAAGATAAAGCGTTATCAATCGAGCAATATCTTTAGATATTACGTGTTTAGACGCGATGTCTGATTCGCGATGCCATTTAAGATCTTGTAACACACCGTCATTCGCCAATGCGGAATACGCACGTATGAGTTGCGATAAGGTAGTTGGCAGATTACCAATCGCTAAAGCGTTACCGTAATAAATGGCTGAATTTAAATTTTGATGCAAACCCAGCGCATGAAGATTTTCATAAGCGGATTCTAAACCGATTTTATCCACTAAGCCGATCGCTGGAATATTGCGGGAGTTTGCCAACGCTTGACGCGCTAACACGGGTCCAAGAAATCGTCTATCGAAATTACTAGTGCCTTGCGCGTGGCTAGGCAAATCCTCCAATACCGTATTCGGCTGAATAATCTGTGTATCTAAAGCCTGTGCATAGATAAATGGTTTTAAAGTGCTTCCGGATGAGCGCGGCGTGCGCGCATAATCAATCGCACCAGCACTCGCTTCTGAAAAATAATCACTCGAACCCGCCCACGCCAATACTGCATTATCTGATCGACGTAATACAATGGCTGCAAGATTTTCCGCACCATCGGTTTGGTAGCGGTTTAGACTTCGCCGGCTGAACTCATTCACATGGCTTTGTAAACCACTATCAAGATAAGTATGAAGCAAATATGGGGTATCTTGGGTGATTTGTTGTTCAAGATATAATAAGGCATGTAAAAATTGCCGACTGCGTGCACGACGTGGCAAGGCTTTTAGTTTTTGTAATTGTTGAATGGCTAAGTCGAACTCTGCGCCATCGATTAAATTGTTTTCATGCATGCGTTCTAAAAGTCGTTCGCCCCGTTGTCGAATTCGTTTGAGGCCATTGTGTCGGTAGGGGTTAGATAGACCAGGTGACTGCGGAATGGATGACAAAAACGCAATCTCCGCCCAACTTAAATCTTCAATTGGTTTATTAAAATAAATGCGTGCAGCGTGAGCAATACCGTGACTTTGATTAGCATAGGGAATAATGCGTAAATAGTGGCGTAATATCGCCTGACGAGAGTGGCGTAAGGTAATAAAAAAAGCAGTTAAGGCTTCATGTACTTTATTGAAATAATTTCGTCCCGACGGGTTTTGCATGCGTGCGATTTGCATGGTAATCGTCGATGCTCCGGATACTCGATTTTCACTGCTCCAGTTTTGTCGCATCGCTCGCAACACTGCAAGCGGATCAACACCCCAATGCGAAAAAAAGCGCTTGTCCTCCAATACAATAACACTTTGTTGAATACGTTTTGGAATTTGATTAACCGGCCAGTAACCATAACCATGTTCTTCGTGCTGACCAATTTGGCCTAGAAAATTACCTTGGTCATCCAAGACGATTCGGCTGCCATTGGGACTGCTGAGTTGACTATTAAATGCGGCGCTAACAATGAACCACAAACAAATAATTGCGATCAACCCCAAACCCAAACGCAGTACTGACGTGAATCGCGAAGCCATGAGATTTACTGGCTATCATCGTCTGCTTCGGGCTGTACCACAATGCGTGCACCGTGAGAGCGACCACGCACGGACTCGCGATACATCATTTCCGCATAAGCAGATGGTTGGCTGTATTGTCCGGGTATGGAGGCCCGACTACGAAAATAGAAATGGTAATTACCTTTTTTCAAACTATCGAAATAGAATGCGACTTGATGATCGCGATATTCCACATAGGTTGGTATTACTGTTAATTGATTTTCTGGTTTTGCTTCAGCGGGTGATGTTTCTAAATTAGGATTCAAAGGTTCCAAACCGGCAGCAAGTGGCACTACAACCGCGACATAATGCCGATCCTCTGGATTAACCACCTCTACATGTTCTTCGATAACATCGCCAACATTAAAGTTGACTTCACTTGCGGCCTGCGTCAAAGCAATGCGATTCATGGGCTGATCCTCAAGCACGTGTAACAGCTCACGATTAACCACAAAACCGGTTGCACTGGCTTCTATATGACTGCCTGGGTTTTTGTTTAAAAATTTTGTTTGCACTTTTACCATAAGTGGTAAGCCATCGGCTGCTTTTATTAATTCTAATTTGACATCTGAATTTTGATTGAGGTTCTTCACAACAAGACCATTCATGCTGTCAATTTCCAAGGTTTCTGTGCTTGCTCCTTGTTGCATGCGAATTTTAAAATGTCGTTCTTGTTTGGATTGATTTTTAATGTAATGCGTTAAGGCGAGTAATGCTTCAGCATTTGCATTCGTGCTACCCCATCCATCACCTTTACCTAATGTGGTTAAGGCATTAACAATCAGCTGTTCGTTTTTATGATCCTCGGTTAATGATACCGCTTTTAAAACTTGCGCCAAGGTGCGTGTTTCCGATGGTAAAATCAATGGGCTGGAACTATGACCACCGGCCTGTAGTCCTGCGTAAATCTTATTGCCTTGATGTAAACGAAATATTAAACCGTTCCACATTTTCTCATTAAGATCGTCGACCGTCTTGTTTGTGCCAAAACGCCAGATACTCATATTCTTACCCAAGGCGTAGGCAATTTGTGCCGTACTTTCTAAATTCAAATATTGTTCTTTACGTGCCAGTTCAGCAGCATATGAACTATCGTACTCACCCATATTTAACAAAGCGATTAAGGCCCAGACGCGTTCTGAGTAGGCATCTGCTTCGAGTAGATGCGGGTAGTTAGACCTTAGCGCGCTTCTTAAACTTTGCTTGATTGTGGAGAATAAAATTGGATCAACGTTGAATCCGGCCTCTTGAGCCTCGGCGAGAAACATACCCACCCAGGCTGTTAATGAGACATAGCCTCGTGCACCTGGCCAATAAGCGATTAACTTTGAATCAGGATTCAGACTATCACCGATCCAAGCCAAGGTATGTTCCACCGCTAAACGTCCTTGGCTGCTCACCCCTAAGGTCGAGCCCATGAGTGCTTCGAATTGTTTTCCAGCGATTATTGCACGTGCACGACTTATGCGTTGTTCGGTGCATCCGTGAGGATAATTCATTAAATAATTTAATCCCGCGTGCAATTGCAACACTTGTTTTTGTGGACTGATGACGATTTGCCTTAGGAAACCTTGTTCACGCACCGGTACATCCAGCGCCTTAATATGCACAGTTTTATTTTCTTCTAGTGTATGAAACTCCTGAAGGGTTTGAATTTTCTGATCGGGTTTAATCGGTAAATCAACGGAAAAGGCATCTTTAGCACCATCAGAATTTCGCTGCACTGCCATGGTGATATTAACCTTATCTCGCTCCAACTCACCTTGCGAATTATAACTGGGCGTTGGTACTACCATAGGAAATTCTAGTCTTTTAGGTAATAAAGGGTCCCATTCAAAAGTTAAATCACTACTCGCTTGCACTTGCAAACCATCGGCTTTTAGCGTGGCCAAGCCTTCACCCGCAGGCCCTTCAACAATACGTCCGAGTGCTATACCCATAAACTGATCACCGGGTCGCACAAAACGTGGCAAAGATGGTTGCACAATCACTGGCAAACGAACGGCTAAATGACCTTTTGCATAACCAAATCGGCTATTACCACTAACCGCCTTGGCGCGTATTTTGAAATTAGTAAGATTATCCGGTAGATTGATCCAAACTTTTCTTTCACCGTTACTTCCAACGATGATTGGATCTAGAAAAATCACGGGGCGAAAATTCTTGCGTACCGTGACTTTGTCGAGCAAACTTTTTGCTTCGCGCTTAGCTGAAAAACCGCCACCGACTTGCTCAACAAAAGGAATATGTCCCAATACTTGATTCCGTGTATCATTAAAATTCAAATAAGTGTTACGCGACTGAATAAAATCAGGCAATGGATCTAGGCGTTGTTCTTTACCCAGTGCTAACACGGCCTGGTCGACCAACCAGAGTGTAACTTCACCATCCAAACGCTTTTGTTTGTGATCACTGAGTTTAATGGTTATTTGTATTCTATCGCCTGGTTGTGCTTTTTTCGCATAATCCAATTCGACCTTTACCGTATTCTCTACAGGCTCTACGGTGACCCAAGTCGTGGCGGCCAAGGTTGTGGGCTTTTGCAAATCAGATGTAATTTGACTTTGGCGGTTTGAATTTTTTTCACGCCCGCGAATTAATAAAAAATGCACAGGTATGCGTGGCAGGTATTCTGCTTCTATCATCAGCTCGAATTCACCGGCACCATTATTAATATTGACCCATTGATAATGGTGCTGTCCACCCGGGCGTTCTACCACGGCTAAGGCGCGTGCTTGTTGATAAGGACTTTGTAATATTATTTTTGCTATTTGTCCCGGTTCATAGGATTTTTTATCGGTCGCAACATTAAATACTTTTTTTGGACCTTCGGACCAGGTGACGCTTTGTTTACCTGAGACAAAAAAGTCCACACTAACAGTCTGTACCCGCCCCAATTTATCATACGATTCCAACTCAATTATGTAGACACCGGCTTTTTCAATCGACCAATTAAGTTGCGAAATCGTTTTACTACTGAGGACAGTTTCCTCAACTAAGGTTTTATCAAAAGCTTCAGTTTTATACTTTGCTTTCCCGCTGGAAAAATCACTGGCCTCAAGATGAGAATGCCATTGCCGGTGAACTAAACGCACGGTAACCGACTGATCGGCTAACAAGTCCCCGTTTGCACCGGCAACAAAAAACTGCGGCTTAATAGCGCCTGGTTTAGCTAAAAAACGCGGTGTTTTTAATGCTAAGACAAAAGGTGGTAGTGCATGAATGCGAGCGGTGCTGCTAACGGTTTGATCGTCTGCACCGGTTAGTGTCGCTTCCACCACATAAGTGCGTGGTTGCGCACTAGGCTCTAGTGCAGGATTGATTTCAAGCGAGGTACTACCTTTGTTATCCGTTTGTGAATTTTTATTCATCGCCGGATTGGCTTGAAATTGACTCATATTGGAAAACCGCGAATCCGTAGAATAGAAAAAATCTTCTTTTTTCGCTGGCGTCCAATTATAAGGAAACTGGGTTACGCGCCAGCGAACTGGACGTTTACTAACTTTGCCACCGGCATAATATTTTGCATATAAATTAACATCGAAAGGTTTATCCAACGCTGTTTCAGTGGGCGCATTTAAATTTAATTCAAATTTCGGCAAACGGAAATCTTCCTTGCGAAAATTAACGCTCGCACAATGAGTTTTATTTACAGAAATTTTAACACTATAGTGGCCTGTTGGTAATTTGGGTTCGGTGAATTTTTTATGAACACTGCCAAAGGCGCTAATACTCTCCGTATAACGCCAATTCAAGCCACCCGGTCCACTAACGTCAATAATGGCTTCGCCACGGAATTTTTCATATTTTCCATGCAGGTATGAGCGCAAATAGGCACTAATGAACACCGGATCTTCTGGTTTATATACAGGGCGTTCGGTAAAGACATGGCAAATGTTTTTTGGTTTAGGTGCAACATCATTTGTTCCCGATGAAACCAAACGCAACCAATTAAATCCTGACTTACTCCAGTAATTATTGTGAAAACGCTCCGGTGGCGTTTGCGGATTAATGACTAATATGTCATTGCCTTTCTGCACAATCACGCGGGTTAAAGTGGGATACCCATCGTGATATTGAACACTCTGCCAAAAATATTTTCCTGAACTATCAGTCGCACCACTAACAAGATCTTCCCACTGATATTGATTGTTTCGTCTATAACCTTGTACAGTAATGCTTGCGCCGGCGATAGGTTTACCGTTGCTCAATGAATTAACAACAAAACCAATTCGTTTTGTTTCTTCCACTGTCGAAAGACTTAAATCAGTCACTTGTATTCTCGCCCACAACCGCTTTTTCGAATGATCTAATTTACGTACACCGACTAAATAAGTACCGGGCGCTTGCTCACGTTTAATGCTAGCGAGCAAGGGAGATAAATCGAGACCAAAGTTTGCGCTATTGCTACTTCGAGTCAACGGCAAATTAACGATTTTGGATACGCTAGGCGATCCCATGGCGCGAATTTGCTGTTGCAATTGGTGACCAGAAATAGGATTACCTTTAGCTTCTTTTTCTGAGGGTTCTTCACCGGGTGACGGAGGTCGAATTGATTCGTCAATCGCAATTGGTGTATTCGGAAATGGCCAAAGCGACAAGTCGAGCGCTTTCACGGGATAGATGCGTACGTCCAAACGTTCATGACCGGCTCCTTCGATGGGTAGCATTTTTGGACCATAGCGTTCAACCATGCCACGACCCATTTCAAATTTTAAATAAGGATCAGAAGGAACAAAACTAAAATAAGCTTCACTCAAATTCTCAAAATGTATTGTTTGATTATTTTTATCTTTCAATTTTGTTGGTGCCAAGCGTAAATTATAGATTTGACTAGCCTCAAAATTACCCTTGACTTTGATTTTTCGACCTTGAGTTTCAAATCGTAAATTTTCCACACCCGGAGTGATGCGAACAAGGTTACGCGCCGTTATTTGACTAATTGCATCCACAGGTGCACTAAAATGAACTTCCAAACCTCGATTATAGGAACTACAACGTAACGCTTGCTGTTTGTCGTATCGAACCCCTGAAGGTGGCACAGGCAATAAATTGTTATTGCAACCCATGTGAGTGACATGCAAAGGTGTTTTTGTACTAAAGTTGAGAATCTGAAACGCCTGTTCGACCTTATCATCCAAGCTAAGACGTAAATGCATTAACAATTTGGTGGATTGAGGTATTTTTTCTTTAAGCTGAATAACATAACCCGCCACATTTGAACGACTACTGCGTTCTTTTATTTTAATGCTAAAGTGGCGTTGGTCTAACCAGCGAGAGTTTTTTGAATCCAAACCCGGCAGTTGTCGCAATTCCAATTTGATCATTTTTTTCAAATTCTTAATATCAATTGGCGTTTGAAAATCGATATGAATATCGTCAAAAGGCGCTAGATCCACAGAGCCAGTTTTTGGTGCAGTGGAAATAGGTGGCGACATCAAAGTGTTCAAGTGCACCGTTTTTTTATTATTGAGAGTGAAGCCGAAACGAGTCAAGGGTGGCCACGGTTCAGCAGGCTTAAATTGCAAGGTTTGTTTATCCAGCCATGTATATGCGCCTGGATGAGACGGTTTCAGAGTAACAAATCTAGTTGCAGCATCTTCTGCTTGATTTGCGCCTTTGCCAAGGTTCTGTGAAAAGAATATGGTTACCGTATCCCAAGTACGCAAAAACCGATCTGGAACAATTACACTATCACCGGGTGGAATGATTTCTGATTGCGCACTGACAGCTAGCGGCGGTGTAATCAACAAAACACTAAAAATGAGCAATGTGATCAAAGATAATTGTGTTTTTAATAGTATCGTCTTCATTGCCTAATCCCGATCAAACGCTTTCATATATTTCTTGATTACCTCTTCAGGTGGTCCACTAGTCGGTTTACTTAGACCAACCAATGCCACACGAAATCCTACGTTGTGTTCGACATGGCTGTCGGCATTAACAGAAAGATAATATTTGCCTGCATCTAACTCATGCAATTGCACTACGCCCTCACCTAACAAACGACCTTGACTATCGTAAAGTGTGCAGTCGAGTACATCCTGTTCAGCTTGAATGCCCACCCCCATGCGGGTCGATTCTTGAACAGTGAATTGAAATAAGCGCGATTGCCCTGGCGGCAACAATCGTTTTTTGTTTAATCCTTCTTTCAACGTGCTGATTGTACTGTTGTATGCGCGCATCGTTCCTTGTAGTTCTTGATCTGTAAGTGCGTATAAATTGATGTTGTGGCTACCCTTTAGCAATAAATGATTATAAGTGAGTCCATTGATTGCGGTTACAAACTGATAATCACCATCGGCTGAGGACCTTTCCATAAGCATGGGCGTCGAACTGGATAGATGCAGCATGGTATCTTTTTTCAAATTGAGTTGTATATTTTTGCTTTTACCCGATAATCGAAGATCGAAAGGCAATGTTTGAATTTTTGCTTTAATTTTTAGTGCCGCAGCAGCCTGAGCTTGTAGGGCTGCCACCACCCAGCCTGGCTTACTGTCGACTATCAATTTGCCTTTGGATACTTGCAATTGATCTACCACGGGAAACATTTCCCCTTTTTCACTAACAAACCACGCTTTATCGATCGAACCATTTACATGTAAGATATGTTGTTCGCTAATTGCTATTGGAATGGTGAAGGTGCTTCGATTAGTCATCAATCGGGAATACGGTTTATCCGATGTAAAGATATTATTCTGTTCGGCTTCGCTAAAACCTGTTATTTGTATTTGCGCGGCATCCATATTCAAATTGAAGACAATGACACGATGCTTGCCATTTTTCACACTGATCTGCTTTGGTGTATCTTTCGCCCAAAACGTATCGATAACTTTACCGGCGCTGTTTAGAATGGCAGCCCCGGTGTTCAATGGAAGACTTAATAAAAAAGAAGCTTGCGATTTGCTTTGCAAGCGTAGATTTTTCATTGATCCTAGCGAAAAATCACTAATTCCAGAATCGATATTTAACGGTTTGATGGCCTCAGTATTGAATCGTTGTAAACGTACACTCAATTCTTCTTGACCATCAGCAATCCACAATTTCGCTGACTCAGCTTTGGTTTTTGGAATAAATAGCAGGCTAGCTTTTTCATTAAATGCTGCATGGTTCAAGGCTTCATAATCCAAACCCAGAGCAGGTATACCCGTGAGTGAACTGGCGATTAATACCGTATTGTATTTGTTGGCTACCAAATCAACTGAAACTTTTTCTTTACCATAAACCTTAACCGAAACGTCATCGTCCTTATCTATTCTCACCCGATGACCATTCAGGCGTGGAATATTGTCGGCGCTTAATAGCCACAGTTTACCTTTTGATAATGCCATTGTACGATCGAAAAAATGGCGTAAGATATTGTGATTATTCGACCACAATACCGGCTGGGCTTGCTTGAATGAGAATATTCCAGCGGATTTTATATCCACTAAGGCTAGACGAAAATAGCGTTGTCCATTGTTGATGCGTTTTAAATCAATACCTTTGCTTAATTGTTTTTCATTGATTGCTGGCAAATGATGCCCCGCAATATGAATACTTGCATCAATATCGTGTGAACGCAGCGACCAGGCCCGTAAACGATATAAAGTATTTTTCTGGAGAGCAACGGCAATATAACCCTCGGTATGGGATTGTTGGCTAAGACTTTGCCAAATTCCATTTCGTTGCACTTCCACATCAAAACCGACATCAGTTGTTGCCGACACCGAGGCGATTAGCAGTTGTTCCTGCTCCACAGGTTTGATCGGGTAGCTATGAATATTTGCTTGGTTTAATTTAATCGTCGTCGGCAAAGTCAACGGCTGATGCTGAATCACTTGAGGTGTACGAAAAGCAATTTTGGTATTGCCTCTTTTTGCCGACTCAATTTTTAAGCGATAAAAACCTTTGGGCAGTTTCTTCTGTATTAGAAAATTCCAATCATGCTCGCGATCATCATTTTTGGCAAACATTTTTCCCTGTTGATCAAGTAATATTGCTTTCACATCAATTGCACCAAAGGAAGAAAGCTCTAACATTTGCTCATCATTATTTGAAATATCTATGGTCGATGGGACAGCGAATGAACGCTCCTGTCCAGGTGTAAGTTGTTTCGTGCTTACATTAACAAAATATTCAAGCTGATTGTCGCGACGAATACTTCGCATCGCGATTTTATACCGGCCGGGGTCGAGGCGTTGAGTCCATGTTTTGCGTTTTGGCAAATCAAAACTTTGTTTCTCACCGATTAATGTTGCCTGCATTTTTTGAGTCATGGCAATTGTCACATCAGCTGCTGCCGTTAACTCAAACTGCCACACATCGGGTGATCGCTGATCGGATTCCTGCCAGACATAGCTATTGCGTTTGTTCAACTCCAAGTGATGGGGACCATGGCCTACTCGTTCGGCCTTTTTCAGAACCGGTGTAATACGGGTAACAACGCGTGTCTCCAAGGGAGGTGGTAACAATACGATTTGATACCAGCCTGGACGGAAGTAACGAGTAATGTTTGCGTTAACACCAGGTTGAATCAGTGGCCAACCATCATTATCTTCCAGGCGTAATTGAAATATACGATTCAATCCTTCGCTAACAATTTGATACTCGCCTGGCTCTTTGATGTAAAAAAGATAACGTATACTTGTTCCCTTGCTCAAGCTTGCACGTGCAGGATCATTTAAATGAATTTGTCCCCCTTCAACGATCGGATTCGCATTTAAATGCAAGCCTAAATGACCTTTGGTTTTACCTTCGGTTTGTACGCGCACTTGATAATCACCCGGACGAAGATATTGTTGAACAAGAAAATTGCGTCCGACATCTTTTTCTGATTGATTATTGATACGGGTATCAAGACGACTACGCAAAATTCCTTTAGTTGATAATAAACCACTGCTCTCCAACCGATAAAGTCCAGGTTCTTTTACTTTTAAGGTGAAAATTTTCCAACTATCGCGTTCAAGATCAAAAAACTGTGGAGCCTCAGCAGAAATCGTTGGAAATTCCGGTAAACTCGTCAGCAGAGATGTATCCATTGCCGGTAGCGGTGTGGTAATATTTAGATGTTCTGCTTGAAATTGAATATTAAGAAATAGCGACTGCGCTTGCTTGTTTTCAATAGTTAGATCGTAGTCACCGGGCGCTAATTCATGTTTTTTCTGTTGCTTTCCATTTAAATCCGAGTTGATGACAGTTCCGTCATCGCTGACCACGACTAAAGACCCTGCCTCGGCCACACGAATGGGAATGCGTTCACTTGAGTTGGCAGATAATGTCACAGGTATGGCCTTTTTTAATTGTATAGGCAATGATTCCACTAGCAGACCACTGGGCACACCTACCTGATTGGTCTGTAAGGTATAGACGCGACTGCTTCCGCCTAGTGATAACGATGGGAACACCGGATTTACATTTAAGTTTTGCTCGTTGCCATAAGACTCACCCTTGATGATCAAATCCAGTATACCTTTGGTTTTTGGTCTTATGCTAAGCAGGTAATAACCGCTATCAACATCCCATGACACGCCCGAGTCTCGAAAATCGGGGGTACGATAATTGTTGGGTCTTCGGCCATATAAAAATAGAGGTTCAAGCCGAAATTCTGCTTTTGCTTCTGATTCACCATCACTGAATTTAAAACTGCCGGAACCTTCGATGTTTAAATACAATGTTAAGGTCTGCAATAAATTAAATGTTTGTTTGTAGTGGGAGCGAGAATCTAGTTTTATGGCTAAATCAGCGACCAAATTATTATTACGATTTCGGTAAATCATTGGAGTGCTAACAAGATTATCGCCAGCATGGCCTGCTTGCAAAACCGCAATTCGATGACTACCCTGTTCACGCAGTTCGTAGACATGTTTTGAGACAAAGTGTTGCAGTACATACGCTTGATTTGCTTCACGTGTAACCGTAATAATACGCCAAGCATTACTACTGCCACTACGTTGTTGAAACGAAACCAGTGGTACCCGACTATCTTTAGTGATCTCGCTATACGACCCATTCTCTGCGAACGGATTATTATCACTAAACGAGTTCACGCGTAAACCAGCGGTTTGTGCCTGCGCCAATTCCAGTTGCACAAAGTTTGTTTCAGCGGGAATTTTCCATCGATCAATGCCCAAGGGACTGGCAATAAAACGATTACGCCCGGCCTTGCCCAATTCAGGAATGCCATAACGTAAATAGAAAGGATGATTTTTTCCTTCCTGTGCCCAAGCAGTGGTCTCACCACCGTAGGCAGTTAATAAATAGAGTCCTGGTTGTAGATCCGCAACCAAGAGCAATTGTTGTAAATCGCGACCAACCGTGGGCGATATTTGTCGTTTTTGTGGGATGGCATCAATCAGCCAATTACCATCTAGCCATAATCGCATATCGGCAAGATTACGCCCCGCCGCTTCCAAATGCACAGTTCTACGTTGTTTGATCTCCAACCAATATGAACGTTGCTGGTAATCATGCAGACTTGTCGAAACCAATTTGTGTTCAGGTAATCTTGGTGCGACTTTAGTGTTCAGCTCTTTATATTGAGTGATTGATAGATCTGCGTTTCCACTTCCATTTTCACTTGATTGTGCGATGAGTTTGTATTCACCGCGGTCAAGCAATACATTGATTCGCCCATTCTGCTCGCCTATTTTTCCCGCCATGGCGCTTGGGCCTTGCATTCGATCGATTACGGATATTGCGGTACCTTGCTTGCTTTTCGCTTCAATCGCATAAAAACCAAGTTCATTGATTTGAACAATGGCTTCTTGTTGATCGATAGCAGGAATTTGTTGTGGTTGAATACTTGGACTGGGAGCAGCGTGGGTAGCCAATGGCAAAATAAGTAAGAGTATTTTTAGTCTTTTTATGAACATGAATGACGTCAAATTTATTTTTCGTATTACTAACTCGACAAATGCTTAACTATCTTTAGAACATGGTTTTTCTTGTGTATGCGAGTTAGAGCAAAAATTGAATTGTTGGACTTTTATACGTATTTTTGTGTATTTGCAACAACAGGTTACTATATAACTGTTAAAAATACTACTTATTAAGTTGTCATAAATCAAATGCTCTGATTATCATTACAACATTCTAGTTGAATTAAAAATCGTAAAGCTGGATAGACTATATTGAATCCAGCGGGCGGGCCATAGATTTCAAATTGGGAAAATGTGTTTTCCTTGATAAACGGCAAAGACATTCGCCTTGTCGACAATTGGCGGTTGGAAAATCTTCACTGCTGTTTTTGCCCATGCAAGACATTATGCAATTCAAATAAACCATGACAGCAATAACACAGTGGGCCAAAGTATCTACTTGCTTTACTAGGGATGAATTCTACTAATTTTCACAAAACCCATTCATGGAAAATTCGTCTTTAGTGTCATAAGTAAATGCGCCCAACTTGAATCATACCTTTTAGTATGATATTATCATCCATATTAGTATGTTAAGGTATGAAGAATTTTGACCCTTGCTCTCAAAAATGCCCAACAAAAACAAAACGATATTATAAGCTCCGCAGAATCGTTGTTTCTTAAACGTGGTTTTGCTGCAACCAGCATGGACCAGATCGCAACTGAAACAGGCGTCACTAAACAGACGGTCTATCGTTATTTTCCATCAAAAAATGAACTCTTTGCAGCGGTAATGCAGAATTTGCGCGCGGGTGAAAATAGAATTTATCGCTTTGGTGAAGCGTCATTTGAGCAAGAACTTCTAAACTATGGTCAATATTTGTTGGCATTCCATCTACGCAGCAAAACCTTAGGACTCTATCGCTTAATGCTGAATGAAGGGTCTAGGCAAGCCTTGTTTGATACCTTTAAAAATGCTGGGCCTAAACAAATGTTGCAACCGTTAATCGAATTTTTACAACAACATAGCCAATATGCTGATCTTGAGTTTAGCGCTCATATGTATGCCACGATGATACTCGCGCCCCGTAATCAACTTTTAATGAGCGGAAGCGCGCGTATGAAAACATCAGAGCAAGAACAACACGTGCAAAAAGTGACAAGGCTCTTTCTACGGATGATAAAGACCAAATGCAATTAACATTACATGGATTTAGTTTTTATTATTAACAAGCGGAGATCAATATGACCGATTTATTTGAAGAAAAAGCCAAAGACTGGGATGCCAATGAAATGGTAATGGCATTATCATCAGCCATAGGCACCACAATGCTTAAACAAGTGCAATTCAATAGTGAAATGCAAGTAATGGATTTTGGTGCAGGCACGGGCCTAATCACCTCGCAAATAGCTCCATATGTTAATAAAATTTCCGCTGTTGATGTTTCGGAATCCATGCTGCAACAGTTACTTGCCAAACAAGAATTAAAAGACAAAGTAGAAACTATTTGCCAGGACATCACGTCTCAACCACTGGAACAAAGATTTGATTTAATCATGAGTGCCATGGCCATGCATCATGTTGAAGATACCAACAAGATGATCGAACAATTCGCGGCGCATCTCAAACCTGGCGCGGGTATAGCGCTCGCCGATTTGGATAAAGAAGACGGTAGTTTTCATCCTCCGGAAATCGAAGGTGTGTTTCATTTCGGTTTCGAGCGAAAACAACTTCAACTTATTTTAGAAAAACATGGATTCGTTGATGTCAACTTCGTAACAGCCCACACTGTTGATAAAGAGCTAAAAACCTATCCAGTATTTCTTGTTACGGCGACAAAAATATAACTATCACAACATTTAGAATTTATGATGCAAGGATACTTTGTTATGGGTAATTGTCACATCAAATAGATTTCGCAGAATCTCAAGATAAGCGCTTTTAACAGCGCTTTCTTTATTGATTGTTTCTATTACTAAAGTTCGTTTTGGTTGAAATTGCCGATTCTGAAGATGTAATAAAAAATCAAAACATTTAACGAGATCCGGGTCCTCAATAGGCAGGTTTATCTGTAGCATCCTACCATTTTTTTGAGACTTAATAACAACTTTTTCACCACGAAAAACCATATGGTTGCTCACAACTCTTTTTAGAAACATGCCTCTCATTGAATCAAGTTGAATGCCACACATAGAAACAGGATCGGTAGCGTTTAACCAATATATTGGCGAATCGTTCTTGATTTCATGCAGAGTTTTCAAGTATTGAGTTGATGTGAATTGTGGCCCAAGAATCCCATTGAAAAAACTACCAGAAATCAACTCACCTGAAAGCTCCATTAGCCTCATGGTACGAAAAAGTGAACTCCAACTAAACTGTTTTGTTTCATTCCATAACAATTCTCTAAACAATACTCCATAGCGATCGACTAATTGCCGCACTCGATCTCTCTTTTTTTCCTCCAAATCTAGCAAATCTTCATTAGATTCAGGAAGCAATATCTTTTTCCACTGACCACTAGATGGTAACGCGTTATACCATTGTGTTTGCTGTCGCCGACTAAGTCTTCGAGATTTAAGTTTGCTTCGGCTTGATGGTTGCTGCAGATTGGGTAGTTCAAAATTATTTTCGATTCCACGACGCAATGTTACAAAAGAGTCATTAGTAATATTGCCTGACCAAACAAACTGCCATAATCGTTCATTGAGCTCTGAAGGAGTGATCGAACTATTATCCATGAGTTGGGTAAAGCTGTATGTGGAATAAGCATCAGAAAAATAGTGATCGACCCTATCAGCAACACTAACTGGCTCAATTTGCAGACTTTCTAACATAATGTCCGTATCTTGTTCAAGACAAAATGAAATTTGACGCTTTTCACTTCCAAACCAAATCAAATTATTCTCTTGCATAATTGAATCAAGCCAAGCTGTTGAATAGTTTCTCAAACGGGCAGGAAAGTATTCAGTTTCCCAATTCGCGCAGTTTGCTGTATATCCAAATAATTGTTCCAATGCCCTAGATAGCCCATCGATATCTTCGCTTGGATGTGAAATTCCTTGATGCTCAGCTAGAAAGTATTGAAAATATGCAATATCTAAAGGTGTAAAATCTGGAATTGCTTTGCGTCGAGATAAACGCAGTAAACTTTCATAATTTTCACTGTCACATATGTATTCTTCATTTGAGTCTGTAACTAACTGACCTTTTATAATCAATTTGCTATCAAGCAGTTCATCAAGAATAACATTCAATTCCCCATCATGAATATCAAGATGCTCATTGATAAAAGAAGAATGTATTGGCCCATAATATTGTAACCACTCATAAAGCCTAGTGCTGATCAAGTCAGAATCACAGTCAGAAATTGAATCTAAGCTCAGGTCCTCACCTTCGAATGTCTTTATGCTTAGGTATTCTTTATTTGAAAAGAATAATGTAACGGCATTATTCAATTCCTCCAAAGGTGCAACAAGAAAAGGCGAAGCATTGTCCCTGCCAATATATAGAAGTTTTGCTTTAATAGGTTCTAGAATATTAGGAATCGTAACTGAATGATCTCGTTCGATGACTTTTAATAAGTCATTCCATTCATTACTTGGAATGAACAATCTTTCTTTAACCCAATCCAGCAATTCACTAGCGTTGGATGGAGAGTAACCATCATATAACCTCTGACGTTTCTCATTAAAGAAATCAACAATATTTGTTGATACACGTGGACGAAGCGACGCATTGTTAACAATTTCATGTATTAAGTTATTTTGCAGGTTAGAATCACCTGTCGATGACGGTGTGTCATCACGATACATGTAATTATTAATTTGATCCCATGATACACTCATAGCCATAGGTGAGGGATAATAGGTAGACGTTTCAGACCATTCAATAACTCCACATTCCAATTCGTTCAAAAGTTGATGCAAATTTTCTATATCAAACATATCGTGCAAACAACTTCTCCATGTTTCTAACAAAATGGGAAAGTCATTAAATTTCTTGACAGCATCGAATAATTTTTGTGATCGCAAACGGTTTACCCACAACGGCAAGCGCTCATTGATATTGTTACGCCCAATGAGTAAGGCTCTACCTGCGCATTCTCTAAAACGAGCACCAAAAAATCCAGAATTTTCTAGTTTCTGTTTTAGATGTCGTTCAACATTGGCGCTGGTTACAAGTGAAATTATTTCGACTATCGAAATTTCACTAACTAGTTGTAATACAATCAAATTATTGCTTACATGAACTTCAATTTGTTCATTAAATTTCTCAAACCATGCATTTTCCAAAGCCAAGGCAAATGGGTGATTAATTTTACCGCCCCAGTAAGTATGGATGACGAGCTGTGAGCCTGCGCTTCCACCGGGGCCGGATTGAACCTTTTCAAATAGAACATGATGTCGATGAGGAATATTGCGCCCGGTTGCTTCTTTTTGTCGCCGAATGAAATCCTGGATTGACTTTGCCGCTGGTAAGGTCATTTGATATTCATTTCTTACAAGTTGAACTAAATTTTCATCGTTATTGATGCTATTCAAGTCCTGTAAAAATAAACCTATTTTGTTTGAAAAATGAAAATCTCGATTGCCCTCCTCACCTCTCCAGAAAGGCACTGCCTGATGAAAAGCACTTACAGAAGTTACAAATACATCATTATGTGTTATTCGTTCAATTTTCCAGTTTTGAGTTCCAAATGTTACGACCTGTCCGATCCGCGCTTCCCATACATATTCTTCATCAAGTTCACCAATAACGGCAGAATTATCGCTTCTGCGTAATCGATAATATCCTCGATTTGGGATGGTACCACCGGACATATAAAGACGGAGCAAAGCCCCTTTTTTGGCAACGACCGTATTTTCTACTTTATCAATTGAGACTTGAGCTTTGAGTTCTCTAATTTTGCTATCGACATAACGTCCAGCAAGCATATTCAAAACTAAATCGAAATGTCTACGCGACAATTTATTGAAACAATAGCTGCAACGAATGTCGGAATATAATGCATCAATTTCCCAGGTTTCTACTCCCACCATAGACGTGATAACTTGTGCCAGCACATCTAAAGCCCCTTCTATAGGCTTAACGGTTTCAATATCTTGAGTTAAAATCGACTTTGAGAGAACAGCTGTTTCTATAATGTCATTAGGGTGTGTAGGAAAAAATTGTGCGTGACTACATTCGCCTACCTGGTGACCAGACCGTCCAACTCGTTGTATCGCCGCTGAAATCGATGGGGGGGATTGTATAAGAATTACCTCATCAAGATCACCGATATCAATACCGAGTTCAAGTGAATTGGTTGCTACAATAGCCCTTAGGAATCCATTCTTAAGTTTTTGTTCTACTTCATAGCGCAATTCTTTTGAAAGCGACCCATGATGTGAATAAGCAAGCAGTACATCCTCATCTTCATTGAGTAAGAATGTAATTTTTTCACACAATTTCCTACTATTAGTAAAAATTAAAGTTGAACGATTACGACTAATAATATTTTTAAACTGGGAAATGAGAGGTTTCCAAAATGCATCTTTTTCACTTGATTGTTGATCAATATCTAAATAGTTAATCCTTAATTCATATTGCTTCTTGATTGAACTATTGATAATCCGTACTGGGCGTTGTTGATATTGATTAGTGTCGAGCAGATTCGTTGTATATCCACCAATAAAGTTCGCAACCACATCGACAGGATTTACGGTCGCTGATAGTGCAATTCGTTGAAATTCTCCTGATAGTTTCACCAAACGTTCAATAGCGGTTATTAAGTGGACGCCACGTTTTGAGTTAATAACAGCGTGTACTTCATCAACAATAACAGTTGATATATTTGTCAAAATACTTCTGCCACCAACAGAGCTTAATAACAAGTTTAGACTTTCGGGTGTTGTAATCAGTATTTCAGGTGGATGACGAAGCATTGATCTGCGTGAGGACTGTGATGTATCACCATCGCGAGTGAGGACACGAATTGATGGAAAAGCTTCACCAGCATTTTCAAAAAAAGATTTCAAATCTTCCAGGGGTAAAATGAGATTTCTTTGCACATCATTATTGAGCGCTTTCATTGGAGAAACATAGAGAACACTCGTCGCTCCCAATGGGGAGTTATCTGTTGCTAATTGGTTGATAGCCCATAGAAATGCAGTTAATGTTTTACCGCTACCAGTGGGTGCGGAGACAAGCACATGGTTGCCGTTAATGATATGTGGCCAGGCCATAGCTTGAATCTCGGTAGGTTGACCAACATTTAACTCAAACCACTTTGATATGAGCGGATGAAATTGACTAAGTGGGGTGTGTTTCATAAGTGAGGAATCAGTGATTTTGAAAGACCATTTGCACAATACAGCAACTAGCAGACCTGGATAACTGCTTAATGATAAACCACTTTTCGCAGATTATCCATTAGATGTGATCATTCTCAGATTAAATTATTTATTCGATTGACTATTGAGTTTCCTGCGAAATGTTTGTTAAAAATAACCTGCTAGTCACAATATATTGATATGGATCTTTGCTCGCTTGAAATTAATTAGGGTGAAGAAGTGGCTGTAACTGTCGAAGTTGCTAGAATTTAAGTATAATTTTAGAGCAAAACAGGACCGATAAATGGATATTAGCGCGATAGTAGGTCATTGAATTTATTGAAAGCATATTCCTGTTTATAGTAGAACATTGTTTAGAATATTCTCAGCTGCCCTTCCATGATACAAATTTACTTGACCACGACAAATGCATGTGGAGATATTCAATGTACGGAACCTGGGAGATCCCGGATTTGGTCTTTAACCTAAGAGCCTAAGGAAAAGAATTTATTGGGACTAAGGAAATGAATGCGATAATAAAGCAACCAGCCGGGAAGTCGGACAGCGTCATAGTACCGAAGAAACCAGCGAACAAAACATCGGGCGAAGTGGCGGAGTTGATGGAGGGAAGGACGCTGACCAAGAGGAACACTGGTAAACTCGACCGTGACCAGCACTCAGTGCTGGAGTGACACGGTTAGTCAGTGTGCGTGAAGTAGCAAAATGGAAAGAAGCACAACCGTTCACCGCGATTTACCACCACATGACACTCGAGCTGTTCACACAAAGTTTTATCAAACTTTCAAGAAAAGCAGCGCCGGGAATTGATCTGGTGGACTGGAATACATTCAATGAGCATCGAGAAGAACACCTCATAGAGTTACACCGAAAGCTCCGGCAAGGTCAGTATAGACCGAAGCCCACTCGACGTGTTTTCATTGCAAAAGAAGATGGGACAAAACGTCCACTGAGCATTCAATGTCTTGCCGACAAGATTGTGCAGATGGCGGTTGTCGCATTGCTTAATGAAATCTATGAGGTTGACTTCCTCGGGTTCTCCTATGGATTCCAACCGAAGCGAAGCCAGTATGATGCACTGGATGCATTAGCATATGGTATCGGCAATCGTAGTGTGAACTGGGTGTTGGACCTGTATATTGAAAAGTTCTTCGACACCGTAGAACATGATTGGCTCATCCGTATGGTACAACAACGTGTAAAGGACAAACGAATAGTCAGTTTGATCCGACGTTGGATTAAGGTCGGTGTGGTGAATAGCGAGGGAAAACGAAATCCTGCAACGTGTGGCGTTCCACAAGGTGCGGTGATTTCACCTCTGCTTGCCTATATCTACTTGCACCATGTGTTTGACCTTTGGATTAATCAGTGGCGACAAAAATATGCCGATGGTGACGTCATCATTATTCGCTATGCGGACGATGCATTGTTGAGTTTTAAATCGTATGCAGAAGCCGTTCGATGCCGCAATGCGTTACAACAACGCTTAGCAAAATTCGGACTGAAAGTGCATCCAAAGAAAACTTGACTACTTCGCTTCGGTCGCTTTGCGACAGAGCAACGTGCTAAACGTGGAGAAGGGAAACCAGAAACATTTGAGTTTCTGGGATTCACTCACTTCTGCACGACGTCGCGCAAGGGAAAATTCAAAGTAGGACGCGGATCATCCAAACGTCGTCTTCGTAAACAGATAAAAGTGGTGCATCATGAATTACGTCGTCTCGCTTGCATGCGCCGTTTAAAGAAACCTTGCAGTGGCTTAAACTTGTTATCCAAGGACACTTTAACTACAACGGTGTACCAGGCAACACGGATCAACTTGCCTACTTTAAAGATGAACTGGTCAAGTGTTTCTACAAAATGCATCGTCGACGCAGTCAGCGACGTAAAATTGTATGGAATCGGTTTGGCCCGTTCATTAATTCTGTACTACCAGAGCCACGTGCAGTGCATGATTTTCCGGAGTCCCGTTTTCACGCCAAACACTCGAGGTAGGAGCCGTGTGCGTTAGTAGCACATGCACGGATCTATGTGGGGGGTGCCGAGTAATCGGCATTCCTACCACGACCGCAATCGTTCTAAGTTATTTTGAATAATGGCTCAACAACACTTAAATCAGCTGCGCTTGCATCAGGCTTAACACTAAGCTCTTCAATTGGGGCAGCAAAGCGATTAACCCAAACGGTTGGATAACCAAACCATTTAGCACCCGCTGCATCCCAACTGGCAAAGGCAGTAAACAAAATATTTTGCTTAGTGTAACCAAGTGTTTCGACGCCCAACTGGTAAGCACGAGGATCGGGTTTGAACGTTTTCGCTTGGTCTGTGCTAATAATATGATCAATAAATTCACCGATTTGATTGAATTGAATGTTACTATTTAACATTTCGACTGTCATATTGGATAAA
>JAOUJM010000485.1 GCA_029883265.1 Gammaproteobacteria bacterium | reverse complement strand
TGACTAAATTTTTCACGAAACCCGACGAGCACTTTTTCTTTTTTATGCACATAGCGCACACCGAGACGTGCCTTACTACGATAACCCCACACGGATGCTGTTAAAGGTGGCAAAACCACTTGCGGCTCAACTTTTCCGATTTTTCGAAAATTATTAAGTAGACCGTTTTGCTTATATTCGATTTGGCCTTCGGCAGATAAATGCTGTAATGCACAACCTCCACATAAACGATAGGATGCACACCCCGGCTCAACTCTCTGATCAGATGCTTGTAAAACCTCAACCACTTCTGCTTCTTCGTGTTTACGTTTACGCTGACGAATACGATAGGTGACGGTTTCACTCGGCAAAGCGCCGCTAATAAAAACAGTCTTACCGTCTCGCAGTCCCACTCCGCGACCATCATGAGTTAAATCATTAATGGTGGTTTCATATATTGTTTCATTGGATTTCATGTAAGTATCTTTTGTTTAATTAAACTGCTTTGAGAATCTTTAACAAATTAACAAAACCGAACCCCGCCACTAACAGTAACAACTGTCATATAACCTAGCGCTACTTAAGCCATTCTTTCCCCTTGCAGGAAGTAAAAACGTCGCTTTTAAATTGGCGGGACTAATATTCACGATTGAGGCAATGCTTGCGTGTTGTACACAAAGTATATTTATGCGTGAAATATTCGTTAACAAATAGGATTTCAATTTAGTTATTGTTAATTGTACTCTGCCAAGCTTGCAGGAATTGATTAAAATGTTGTTTGTCTTCCTTGGCAATCGAATCCCGCACCATTTGGCACTCGTTTTCATATTGCTCCGAGTCTAAATGCCCTCGCATAAGTTCAAAGCGCAAATAAACTAAATAGGTGTTAAGTACATCGGTTTCACAATAATTCCGTATGCCTTTAATATCGCCATCCATAAACGCATCCCAGACTTTAGCGCCACTCATGCCCATTTTCCCCGGAAAACCGAGCAAAGTTGCGATCTCATCCAAAGGCGCATTAGCTCGTGGCTGAAAACCCGCGAGCACATCCATTAAATCTGTATGACGCATGTGATAACGACTGAAATAATTATTCCATTTAAAATCTCGATTGTCCTCACCTAAGTCCCAATAACGCGGCGCAGAAACACCGTTTACCAACGCACGATAGTGCAACACAGGTAAATCAAAACCTCCACCATTCCAGGAAACCAGGGTTGGTGTATATCGATCGAGTCCATCAAAAAAACGTTGAATGATTTCTTTTTCCGAGCTGTCTTCATCGCCGAGCGACCATACTGACAATTTATCGCGATGACGAAACACAGCAGAAATTGCCACCACTCGATGCAAATGATGGCGCAAAAATTCAGATGTTCCAGTTTCTTGCCGACGTTTATGAAACATGACTTGCGCAACTTCTTTGTCACTCAAACCTTGCAAATCATACAGCCGTCGTCCGCCTTCGACATCGGGAATGGTTTCAATATCAAATACAAATACGTTCATGGGAATTAAGCCGGAAATACGCCGGTAGAAATATAACGATCACCTCGATCACATATAATCGCGACAATCACTGCATTCTCAAGCTGCTGTGACAATTGAAGTGCTGCCGCTACGGCCCCACCCGAGGAAATACCGCAAAAAATCCCTTCTCGTGAAGCCAATTCACGTGCTGTGCGTTCAGCATCTTCCTGGCTAACATCAATCTGAACATCGACACGCGTTTCATCAAAAATACTTGGCAAATATTCTTTTGGCCAACGGCGAATACCCGGAATACTTGCACCTTCTTGCGGTTGCACACCAACAATTTGTACATCGACACGTTGCTCTTTTAAAAAAGCGGACGTACCCATAATCGTACCAGTGGTTCCCATGGCACTAACAAAATGAGTGATGCGACCATTGGTGTCACGCCAAATTTCAG
>JAOUJM010000217.1 GCA_029883265.1 Gammaproteobacteria bacterium | reverse complement strand
TTGAGTACTTATCCATTTAACACAGACCCATCCGAATCAGAAGATTAGGATGGGTTATATCAACTAGTCTTTGCTACGAAATTTCTTATGGCATGCCTTGCACGCTTTTATTAGCTTTTTGAACTGTGCTTCAATGTGTGCCGGGTCACCACTGCGTGTGCTCGTTAATAAAAACTCTGCTTGTTGTTTAAAATCAAGTGCAAGTTGTTTGACATCATCAGGTTGTTGGAAAAATTCCGCTTTGACGCGAGTTTCTTTCCAACCTTTACCTCGTTTACTTTGTTCAGTGAATAAAGCGCCCAATCCTGAGTTGGCAACTGCAACGATGGCGGTCGCGGCGGCCTCCACTTCTGCTTGATTATAGCGTTGTGGTTGTTCGATGACTTGGGTTTTAATTTTACCCACATTCCAGCGCATAAACATATACGCCGATTGTCTGAACTTAATTTCATCCTCGGCTTTTAATTCGGCTAGGGTTGGTGAGGTGTGTGTGACAACTATCAATCCTAATAGCCATCCTAGTTTTTTACATTGCATATTTTTCTCCTATAACAGTTGATCAAAATGACAAAATTCTACCAAGGGGTTGGCGACATCGGCGGAACAGGTGCGAGCCATGTAAGCAAATAACCGTTTTGTATTAGAAAACCAACAAAAATTGCTGCAGCTAATGCTAGTAGCAAATAACGTTTTTTATAGCTTGTTTGACGGACTGTGATTCGTAAGTCATCCGCCGGCTTTTGGTGAAGCATGCCGTGTATGAGTTTTTTGTTTTTTGCAAGATGATAAAAAATGATGGCTGCTAGATGTAATGCGATGGCGATTAATAAAAAATTACTAATGATGTAATGCCATCGAGTGAAACGCTTGCTCCATTCGTTGCTTATCAGCCTATACAATGGGCCATGGATGTCAGCTTCATCATTGAATGAAAATAGGCCGCTCATGACCTGGGCCAGCAATAAACCAAGCATGGTGAACACGGATAACGCGCCCAAAGGAGAATGACCCACGCCAGACCAATTGGAGGAAAAAAACTGGTTTAATCGGTATGGCGTGGGGAAAAAATTGACGAATCGTGCAGGTGATGGTCCGAAAAAACCCCAAGTAATTCGAAAAACAAGTAAAGATAATATTAATATTCCCAACTGCATGTGTAAATTCAACCAGGATGAGGCCAACTGTGCGCTGACATAACTTAGTAAAAAAACCACGACCAACATGCAATGAAACAGGCGTGTGGGTAAATCCCAATGTAACATGACTTGAGTTTGCATTAGTTTTTCAGCGCATGAAAAAATTCGACAATTCTTTCCACGGCTTCTTCACCATTAAGATCTCGAAAGAAATGACTTGCGCTGTCAACCGTATACGCTTGTATATGTGGTCGATTTGATAGTGTAGCTAAACGATCGCCGAGATCGGGTACGATTTCGTCATCACCGGCGATGACCACCAAGCTGGGAAGCGTAATTCTATTGAGCAAGAACACACTGTCCATAAGATGCGGATCGGTGTAATAGGATAATAAGGTTTGTGCACTGACGCTGGTTTTTGTACAGAATAGAATTCCAGCGTTATTAATTAAGGCCATGGGTTGTTGTTGTGACAACACATGAGCCTCTCGCAATAACAATCCCAGTTCTTGTTGATGGCGTTTTTTGTAATCGGCTTCACTAGTATTTACAGCAGTTGCTGGTGCGAGCAATACAATGGATTTAATCGATGCGGGAGGATAATTAGCAGCGAACAAGGCGATTTGTGCGCCTCCACGCGAGTGGCCTAATAAATGAATCGTGTCGACATTCTGTTGTTCAAGCCAACGTATCCATACACCTAGTTCTTCGATAGCATCTTGATTGCGATGGTAATGAGCCTGTTGGCAATCAAACATACCTTGACGTTTATCAATGCCAAGACTTAAATTTATCGCTAAGCTATGTTGCTCCGATTGCTGTAATAATTGCTGGATTTGGCGAATTAACTCCATATCATAATGTGCCAGCGCACCATGAAGTATTAATACCACGCCTTGTGAAAGCGCTTTGTCACCAGCACGGCTTAGACGGGCGTTAATTTGTTTGTGCTGATGGTTAAGCGTAATTATTTCCGCATGGGCTACGGAGTTGACTAAAAAACCAGTGCTAATGAAAGCAACTAGGACGCCTAGTTTTGTTAGACGTTTGCACGCACCAGTAATGCTGTGGAGACAGATAAGCATTCCATATTGCATTTCCAATTAACTCCGTTCATAGTGAATAGACATTGTTGTTAGGAATGGTTTTGTAACAAGCATGGTTGAAAAAAAAATAGAAATGCGCTGATTTTTTTCTGATGAAAATATGACGCGTTAATAATCAATGACTTGGCTTGGGGAGAATTGGCGATGCAATTGGAAGTCGATGGAAAATTATGCAGCCGGAAAATCTAGCCACATTTAAATTAGGTGCTTGGTATGTGGAACCTGCTTTGGATTGCATTCGTCAAGGTGATTTGGAAATCAAACTTGAATGCAAAGTCATGGCTATTCTTTGCTATCTTGCCGCGCGGCCGGGTGAAGTGGTTTCTCGCCAAGCCTTGGAACAGGCGATATGGGCAGATAATGTTGTCGGTTATGACGCACTAACCTCGTGTATTGCCAAACTACGTAAAGCCTTGAACGACGACGCACGCCAGCCACACTATATCGCCACTTTGTCGAAAAAAGGCTATCGTCTGTTAGCGCCAGTCGAGGCAGTAAACACCGAAACAAGTCAACTCGACATTCAACAAATTCCGCGTAAAAAGTTCGTTTTGGCTCGCTCCTATTTGTTTGCATTGTTGGTTTCACTGTTATTGATGGGCTTAGAAATATTCAAATCAGATACGGTATCACTCGACCATCGATCGCTGAATGAATCGACATTTACTCAACCGTCGATAGTGGTATTGCCGTTCAAAAATTATAGCGACCACCGTTTGCCAACGGCAATGGCGCAAGGTTTTGCCGACGATATTTCGAATAAACTATCAGCGGTGGGCGAACTAACGGTGATTACTCCAAGTGCGAGTCGCCCGTTCATAAGCGAGACGGATACTCATCTACGCACTTTGGCAACAAAACTCGGCGTGCGTTATATATTAAATGGAAGTGTGCACAAAGGGGCTATGGGTACACGTGTGAATGCAAGCTTGATTGATGGTTCCAGCGGTTTTCAACTATGGTCCAAACATTTTGAACTAGTGGAGCAGGATATTTTCAAGGTACAACAAGACATTGCAGAAGCCATTGTGACAAAGCTAAGGCCGCAGTTAAAACAGGAAGAACAAAAACGTTTGGCCCAACGCTATACGAATAATCTCGATGCCTATCGGTTTTTTTTATTAGCTCAATATGAATATCTACAGCATAGTGCTGAAGCAAATCTGCGCGCGCGTGACCTGTGGCAGCAAGCGATCGCACTTGATGCGGGGTTTGCGCGCGCTTATGCGGCGATTGCTTTAAGCTATATTGACGAATACCGTTATCAATGGCAACCCACGGGTGATGAAGTTTTTCAGACAGCGATGCAATATGCAGAAAAAGCCTTGCGACTTGATAGCAATTTGGCACAAGCCCACTGGGTGATGGCTAATGTTTATTTATTTCAAAAGCAACTGGTCAGTGCAAAGTATTATGCGCAACAAGCGGTGCAAATCAATGCGAGTTTCGCCGATGCATTTGCCACTCTAGCCATTATTCACTTATATAGTTTTGAAACCGAACAAGCACAATTCTATATGCGACGTGCGCTGCAACTAAATCCACTGGCGCCAGCGCGCTATCAATCAGCGATGGCACAAATTTATTTTTATCAAGAAGACTATCAATCAGCATTAAATTTATTGCAGGACGTGATGCAGCAAAATGCAAACTTGCTGCCCGCACAAATTTATTTGATAGCGAATTTGGTGCAACTTGGAAATTACGACGAAGCCGATTGGGAAATGCAGCAATTACGCTTAATGTCACCTAGCTTTTCACTTAGTGATTTGCCAAATTTATTTCCATTTACCAAACCAATGATGCAAACCAAATTGGAATCATTGTTGAAACGACTGCTTATATAAATCTTATGAACTGCTTAGGTTCGGCGAATCTCGCTATCATCGTCATCGTCATCAACACCGGTGCTAAAATCACTATCATCATCGGCAGTGCTGCTATCATCAATATCTTCGTTTAAGTCTTTAACGGTTTCAAGTTCAATCGCCAGACGCTCTCGTTCCATATCAAGCATGGTCATGCATGTTTGAATCTCCGCATTTTTACGAAAAATTTCAGTGGCAAAGGTTTCCAGTTTTTTCTGTACATATTTGCCTACATTGAGTGAATTGATTTCAGATTTGAAACTGGAAATGAGTAGATTTTGCTGTTCCATGACTTCCTTAAGCGCCATAATATCTTCTTCTGAAAGTCCATCATTGTCCAAAGCACGATGCACTAATTCATTGTGTTCACCCATATCCTCATCAAGATCCTCTGCGCTTATTTCTTCGAGTTCATGCTGTAACTCGATGTGTTCCTGTTCAAGTTTATTATAGGCGCCTTCAAGTTGGCCAAGTTCATCACGTAAACGGTCTTTACCTTTTTCAATTTCTTGCATCTCCTGGCTAAGGGTGCGCTCATTGATTTCATGTTGTTTTAGAATGCCGCGCAGGATTTTAGCTTGTTCGGCTTCTAAATTAATATCTGCTATATCATGTTTCAATTGACGATAAGAATTGCTGAGATTGTCGAAGGTATTTTTTAAACCCAAATACATATCTTGGAAGCCTGCCATTTCTGCAAGTTTGCGTTCCAGATAATCAATTTTCGCCAACGTTGCCTGACTATCTTTTTCAACAGCCTCAGGCAAATCTGGCAAGAAATCCGATTCGCTGTTTTTTGCAAGATGAGGGGTATCGGATAGGGTTTGCTTGATATTTTTATCATCAGGGCGTTCTTCAATGAAACCTACCATTTCCCAGTTTGATAATAAACGATCAATGCGGTGATCCATATCGTGCCAATACATCTCGTCAGGTTCTTCAACGGTCAAAAAATCACGCTCCAGGACTAACCAATTCAAGCGCGCCACAAGGTGACGCCGCATAATAATTGCTTTGGCCTCACCCTGATCGGCATCATGATTGAGTGAGCGTGCATGTTCGCGCGTGACATGCAAAGTGAAATCAATATGTTTACGTAAAAAGTCTAGCGGTTCTTTGTTAGCGAGGTAGTAGGGTTTGTATTTTTTCACACGAGACAATAGAAAAATTACCCATACAAGCAATAACGCAATGGTTTCAAGAATGCTATATAACAGGTATTTGTCAAGCTCGATCATAAGGTCACGTCCCTGTGACTCAACGCGAGAGCGTAGGTTTATGCTAAAAACAACACGTTAATCAGGTCCAAATTCCTCTTCCATGGCGCCATCTTCATCAATGGCCGTTATATCGATGTCATCAAAATCCGACTCTATTTGTGAATCATCACCAAAATCGGTAGTTTCAGGTTCAGAATTTATCATATCGGTATCATCTTCATCGTCCGCACCCGTTTCCGGCGCTGCTTGATCGGCATCCATTGTGGCATCAGGTGTTTCTGTAGATGTTTTGTCATTCGCTTTCTGTTTATGGTCGCGTTTAAAGCGTTTATAGAGGAAGAATCCTCCCGCGGCTATGCCGGCAAAAATATTCAGCAACAGAAAGACTAATAATGCCCATTGGCTGGCACCCGCTTCTGTTTCTTCTTCACCATGCTCAGCTTGATTTTTCTCATCGGTTAATGCTTGTTCCTTGTCTTTCGCTAGTGATTTTTCTTCACCACTAAGTGCTGAACTCACTTTCGAAACTAGCTGGTTGGCTTGGGCAATCAAATCGTTTTCGCTGGCTTGTTTGTTTTCTTTATCCGTTGCGTGAGTTGTTTGTTTGTCAGTTTGTTTTTTATCAGTGGAGGATTCAGCAGTTTGTGTTTGTTGTTTACCATCATTTTCTTTGGCATCAACATTGGCTCCAGCATCAAGCACGGCAAATGGATCAATATTTTCCATAGCTTTGGCCACAATAAAAATTGATTTACTGCGATCGAACGCATCATTGCGTGCTTGAACCGTTAATTTATAAGTGCCAGGTTTATCAAACGCCATGGTAAGACCTTGGATGCCTTTAGCCTTATTTGTCCATTCCATCTCATGCTTGCTTTTATTGCCGTTGGGTTGCTCGACATGCAAAGTGTATTTGGTGCTATTGCGAACGGCTTTATTTTTAACCGGCTTGCTTTTGTCTTCAAGCCAACTATGCAAGCTAAATTCACTACCAAGAAAAACTTCTTGAGAAGCCTCAACACGTAAATCCAAGTCGGTGAGTATATAAGCTTTATTTCCACCTTCGCTGAATTTCACCAGCCAATAACCCGACATAGGATTGTCAATGGTGATCAAATCAAATTGTTTCGCGGATACCCAAGTCATATCGGGGTGGTGGTCTTTCGCGAACAATTTGTCACCATTTGGCATTTCTAAAGCCACTTTGGAGCTGGACTTGAATTTGCTCACCACCACGGTGAGTTGCCGCACTTTATCATCAACCACAAAGCTATCGTCCCAACTAACCGGAATTTGATTAGGACGTTTCGTCCGTTCAAAAATGGTTTCAAAAATTTCATGAATCCCAGATGCGCCATTGAGTAAATTAAAAAAACCTTTGGTATCACGTGAGGCGAGTTCAAGCAGGGGAATATTTGAGGTGTCACTAAAGGCAATTGAATGCACTTGGATATGTTCTTTGGCTAGTTTTGGCGCCAAACGTCCAATCATGCGCTCGGTTAGTTGTAGGTCACGTTCTGCTTTGCCCACATCCATTTTTCCATCGGACATGAGAATAATCATTTGTTTGCGACCTGCGCGTTTATTTTGTTTTAAAATTTCATAACCTTTTTGTAAGCCATCATGAATATTGGTATGTGCACCTTTGGACGAAATACGTTCGATATTATTTAATAATAATTGTTTATTCTTTTTGTTACTCAAAGGCAGAAGAGCGCTCACCGCCTGGGCGCGACCACTGAAACGGATCACTGCCACACGGTCTTGTTGATCCATGAGCGAGACAAACATTTTTGCTGCTTGTATGCGTAAGCGATGAGCATCGGTAAATGCCATGCTACCGGAGCTATCGACAATCATGACCACGTCTAACCCTTTAGCGGCATAGGCATTAATGGCGAACAAGCTTAAGCTGCACAACAAAAATGCGCAGACATTCTTGATTACAAATATTCGTTTTTTTCCCATAAGCAATAACGCAGTAAATTCCGTTTCAACTTATCCCTGGTTTTTAAACAGGCAATAGCAAGCAGACTGGTAAAACCAGTCTTAGTTGCGTATCGACGTATGCTTTGAGAACTTAAACTATTGATTGAAGGGGTTTAGTGACCCATGCCACCACCACCGCCGCCAGCAGCAGGCGCTGGTGCAGCAGGTGCAGGTGCTGGTGCTGCGGCTGCAGCTGGTAGATCTGCAGTTGGGTTTAACCAAGTGATTGTAGAGTGACAACTTTCACATGCGGCGGTAACGCCAGCCGCTACATGGTCGGCTGGTGCGGGATGGCAGGTTTCACAGGTGCCTAGAACTTCGTTGTGATCCACAGTAATAACTGGAACCCATGCAGTGGTGGAATGACAGGCTTCACAAATATCGGTACTTAAAATGTGAGTAGCAGACT
>JAOUJM010000216.1 GCA_029883265.1 Gammaproteobacteria bacterium | reverse complement strand
AAACACATCACCATAAGTGACTTTACCCAGTGGACCATCGGTCCACACTAAATCAAAAATACTTTTGACGCCTTGCAAATACATGGCAAGACGTTCAATACCATAAGTGATTTCACCGGTGACTGGTGAACAGTCCAGTCCACCTACTTGTTGGAAATACGTAAACTGAGTCACTTCCATTCCGTTCAACCAAACTTCCCAGCCCAGTCCCCAGGCACCTAACGTGGGTGATTCCCAGTCATCTTCTACGAAACGAATATCGTGCTCTAGGGGATCAAAGCCTAATGCTTTGAGGGAACCCAAATACAAATCTTGAATATTGCTGGGCGAAGGTTTAATCACCACTTGGAATTGATAATAATGCTGCAAACGATTTGGATTTTCGCCATAACGACCATCAGTGGGGCGGCGAGACGGTTGCACGTAGGCCGCACTCCAGGGTTCTGGTCCAATAGCGCGTAAAAATGTCGACGGATGAAATGTTCCGGCACCAACCTCCATATCGTAGGGTTGCACCAAAACACAGCCTTGTTTGGCCCAATAATCCTGTAATGCGAGAATTAAGCCCTGAAATGTGTGTACATCGTATGTAGTGTTCAGCGACATCGTTTTATATCTGCTCAAATCGTTTTTTGGGGCGTCATTATACCCACTTAGTGTATTGATTGATATATAACGCCTAGATTCAACAACCTAAATTAAATCCAAAACTGACTGAACTTTAAAACACTAATCACAATCAAGTAATTAGAACATCGCTAAACTATAAACTAAGTAACTGATTAAAGGCTGGTACTAATATTGCCGATTTAAATGTATAGATTAGCAAAGGTGGTATATGACTCGTCTATTCATCGCCCCAACTTCTACCGCTCAGTGGCATAAATTAGTCAATGATGCTCAAGTTCATTGCAAGTACGAATTAGAGGAAGATTTAGAGAGCTATCTCGTCTTTTTGTTAATGCGCTTCTTATCGAGGCCGGAAATGGTAAACTCGATTCTAGCCATTGAATATCTGCAGAGCTTCACCAGCCAAGGGCAACTACGCCAAATCCGTTTACAGGAGGTAGGCGACCATTGTTTGTTATTTTCGGGTTTATTTCCCAAACAAGCTCAGCGTCGAAGGGTTAAAATCAGCTATTTTGTTAATCTTGGGCGCTCCGCCTATCACCAACTGGCTGAAAACTCTCTGCAAGCCACCGCTGAGCTCTACTCTCAACTGGCTTTGCATTTTGTGCCCGTTATGGATGTATTACACGCTATTCGCCGTCTAGGTGCCGATTCGCCTGTGCTGGAACCCATGGAAGCTATGGAGTTATGGTCAGATACGGGCAGCAAACAAGCCTTGGAAAACTTACGCGAATCTACACAATCCTCAAATATTCAGCCACTCGATAATAAAACACCGCGCCATTAAGCGACTTTTAAAACCAATTTAGTTATAATCACGCGCTCGATCCACACATCTTTTTGACCAGTTTTAAATAATCCCATGACAACACAACGCAAAGCAGTAGCACTTATTTCCGGTGGTTTAGACTCCATGTTAGCCGCCAAGACCATCATGGATCAGGGTATCCATGTGGAAGGTATCAATTTTTTTACCGGCTTTTGCGTCGAGGGACATACCCACGCCATACGCAAAAAAGACAAAGCCAAGCCCAAACGCAATAATGCATTGTGGGTCGCTGAGACTTTAGGCATCAAATTGCATATTGTCGATATCGTCGATGAATACAAAGATGTGGTGCTGAACCCCAGTCACGGTTACGGTGCAAATTTGAACCCCTGTTTGGACTGTAAATGTTTTATGGTGAAAAAAGCCAGACAATGGGTTGAAGAAAATAATTTTGATTTTATCATTACTGGGGAAGTCATCGGTCAACGTCCCATGTCACAACGCAAAGACACCATGCCAGTTGTTGCGCGCGAATCCGGTGCAAACGACCGACTACTGCGTCCTTTATGCGCAAAAAACTTACCCGCCACTTTGCCTGAACTTGAAGGCTGGGTTGATCGCGAACGTTTGCATGATTTTTCTGGGCGCTCTCGCAAACCACAAATGGCCATGGCGAAACAATTAGGTTTGACTGACTACGCTCAACCAGCGGGTGGCTGCTGTTTTCTCACGGATCAAAACTATTCTCATCGACTGGCTGATCTTTGGACAGCTAGAAAAACCCGAGATTATGAACTTGACGACATCATGTTATTAAAAGTCGGTCGACACATTCGTCCACGCCCAAACTTTAAAATGATTATTGGACGCGAGGAAGGCGAAAACAAATTTCTCGAAGGTTATCGCAAAATGTTTGCCAGCATGACGACTGATAGTTGTCCTGGCCCACTAGTTTTACTCGACGGTGAACTTTCACAAGAAGACCTAGAATTGGCAGCCGCTATTGCCGCTCGTTTTAGTCAAGGACGCGAACATGAGCAGGTCCAAATCGGTTATCACATTAACAAAGTTTTAAAACAACGTTTTAACATCAAACCACTAGGCATTGAAGAAGTGCCAAAGGAGTGGCACATATGAGCCACTATGAACTTGATGCTCGCCGTTTACTTTGCCCCATGCCGGTGATTCGTGCGCAGGATAAAGTAAAAACCTTGGCACCCGGTGACACGCTAGACGTGGTTTGCACTGACCCAGGCGCACTTAATGACATTCCTGCTTGGTGTCGAATTAACGGTCACGAAGTTTTGGATAAAAAACAAATTGACGATGAAATCATCGTTTGCATACGAGTAGGAAATATTGACTGAACGGCCGAAACCAAAACCCAGCGACGAACGTTATCGAGTTATTCGTAACGTCACTCTGGTGGGTGCTGTTGTTAATCTGGTTTTGTCAGTTGTTAAAATTCTGCTTGGTATTGTTGGTCACTCACAAGCATTGGTTGCCGATGGCATACATTCGCTTGGTGATCTTGCCAGTGACTTTATTGTTTTGCTCGCCGCTAAACACGCAAACAAAGAAGCCGACGAAGATCACCCCTATGGGCATGGCCGCATTGAGACCCTAATTTCAGTTGGACTTGGATTTTTTCTCATTGGTTTGGCCGCCTTTATCATGTTCGACGCGGTATCAAGAATTATTCAACCCGAACGCTTGTTACACCCGAATGCATTCGCACTAGGCGCGGCTGTGTTTTCTATTGCTGCCAATGAATTTTTGTTTCGCTACACCTTAAAAGCCGCAAAAAAAACCCGTTCCAATATGTTACACGCTAATGCTTGGCACCATCGCAGTGACGCTATTTCCTCGGTTATCGCTTTGGTTGGTATTGGTGGTGCTATGGCAGGCATCGAATTTTTGGATTCTGTCGCCGCTATAGGTGTTAGCGCCTTGATTGCAAAAGTCGGTTGGGACATTGCCTGGCGAAGCTTGCGTGAACTAGTAGACACCGCTTTAGACGAAGAAAAAGTCAATGAAATACGCAATAAAATTCTCAATGTCGACGGTGTAAAAGCGGTTCACTCACTACGCACTCGTAGTATGGGAGGCGAAGCCTTGGTGGACGTACATATTCTAGTGAAAAATCCAAAAATCAGCGTATCCGAAGGTCACTATATTAGCGAAAACGTGCTTTATACGTTGATCAATCATTTTGAGGAAATCAACGACGTCGTGGTACATATTGACCCGGAAGATGATGAGCTACATCCTAAAAGTAGCCATTTGCCCGCACGCCAGGAAGTCCTTACTCGCTTAGATAATTACTGGATAAAAACGCCCTTGCATGAGTCAGTGCAAAACATTACTCTGCACTATCTTGATGGCAGAATACACGTCGAACTCGAACTACCTTTATCGAGTATCGCCGCGCAAACAGATCAAGCAAAAGAAATTCAAGCGGCGTTTACTCAGTCGATTGAAACCGACCCGGATATCGCCACGATTAAAGTGAAATTCACCTAAGCACCAAATAGGTGCGCATGATGGAAAGAATGCACTGGAACAGTGCACCTATAGGGCGTGCAAAGCTACTTAATTATTAGGCTTTGAATATAAGGCCTTGAAAGTAAATACTTTATAATTTGTGGCATATTACCTGCTCTATCAGGGTGCATAACAAAGGCTATCGATTGACGGTAGCATGGTTAGAACGATGTTGGAGGAAGAGGCAATGGCTTCTAATGTAATAGACATGCTCAAAAAGCATGAAGTTAGATTTGTAGATTTTCGTTTCACCGATGCTCGCGGTAAAGAGCAACATGTCACTGTCCCTGCAAGCACAGTTGACGAGGACAAAGTAGAAGAAGGCATGATGTTTGACGGTTCTTCTATTTCTGGCTGGAAAGGCATTAACGAATCCGACATGATTCTTAAACCTGATGCCTCCACTGCTGTAATTGATCCTTTTACTGAAGACACTACGCTAAACATCACATGCGATGTTGTTGAGCCTTCAACTATGCAAGGTTACGAGCGTTGCCCACGCTCTTTAGCCAAACGTGCTGAAGAATATTTAAAATCCACCGGCATCGCAGACAAAGCATTCTTTGGTCCAGAACCTGAGTTTTTCATTCTTGACGACGTTCGCTGGGGTGCAACCATGGGTGGTGCATTCTATAAAGTGGATTCTCACGAAGCCGAGTGGAATTCAGAACGAGTATTCGAAGATGGTAACATGGGTCATCGCCCAAGTGTAAAAGGTGGCTATTTCCCAGTACCACCGGTTGATTCTTTATACGATATTCGTTGTGCTATGGTTCAGGCCATGGAAGAAATGGGTTTGCATGTTGAAGTTCATCACCACGAAGTTGCAACTGCTGGCCAATGCGAGATCGGCACTAAGTTCAACACTTTAACTCGTAAAGCTGACGAAACTCAGATTTTAAAATACTGTATACACAATGTCGCTCACGCTTATGGTAAAACAGCGACTTTCATGCCCAAGCCTCTTGTAGGCGATAATGGTAGTGGCATGCACGTGCATATGTCTCTAGCGAAAGGTGATACCAATATTTTTGCGGGTGACGAGTACGGTGGCCTTTCTGAAACAGCGCTTTACTATATTGGCGGTGTTATCAAGCACGCACGTGCCTTGAATGCGTTCACAAACTCTTCAACCAATAGCTACAAACGTTTGGTACCTGGTTTTGAAGCACCGGTTATGCTTGCATATTCTGCACGAAATCGTTCTGCTTCCATTCGTATTCCCTATGTTAGTAGCCCTAAAGGACGTCGCATCGAAGTTCGTTTCCCTGATCCAACCGCCAATCCATACTTTGCATTTACTGCATTGATGATGGCCGGTTTGGATGGCATTCAGAACAAGATTCACCCTGGTGACGCCATGGATAAGGACTTATACGATTTACCAGCAGAAGAAGCGATGGACATTCCTACGGTTTGTAGCTCTTTCGAAATGGCACTTGAAGCTTTGGATCGTGATCGTGATTTCTTACTAGCTGGCGATGTATTTAGTAATGACACCATTAGCTCGTACATCAAATTGAAAATGGATGAAGTACAACGTATGCGCATGACGACTCACCCCATTGAGTTCGACATGTACTACAGCGTATAAAAACACGATTTAAGTTAAAAGCTAGAGAAAAACGCCCCAACCGGGGCGTTTTTTTTTGCTTTTTTTTTTAAACTGCCGATACTAAGAAAATGGGAAATAAGTTTTACTTCATTATATCTTTACTAATGGCGGTCAATTTTGCGGCAAATGCTGCAACCCAGGTTTATCGTTCCGTCGATGATGAGGGCAATGTTATATTTAGTGACCGCCCACAAGCCAATAGTCAAACTCAGACTATTGAGTCACCCACGATCATGGATGCTCAACCCGATGCTGGTGAGGCGCTCAAGCGTTTAAAAAGTCGACGTCCTGAATATCAAAAACCCAAATTTTCCATATCAAGTAAGCGCGCCATTCGCATTCTAAGCCCCAGTGATGCTGCCAACATACGCAGCAATAGTGGCGAACTCAGTGTCGATCTCGCCCTAGAAAAAGGTGAATCAGAAGAAGTCATCATTGAACTCATTCTTGATGGTTTAGTAATAAAAAAACAATGGACCGCCAGTCCTATAAAATTGTATTCATTGGATCGCGGTCCACATACCTTGCAAGCCGTGCTATTGGATCAAAACGGCAAGCTCATGGCGCAAAGTCAGGCTGTAAACTTCAATATCCTAAGAGCAACAAAAAAATAGGCACTATTTTGGTGCACATATTTTCCCTATTCTTTAAACGCACTATAATGGTGCGCAATCAAGTTTTTGACTTTTATCTAGTCTTATAAAAAATCTATAAGTCTTTGATAATTCGACTATTATTTATCTTGCCAAATCCATAGTTTGGATTGCTTTTTGCTCTAAGGGTAACCATGATGCTTGAGAGACCACAAATAGATACGCTCTACCGCCATATCTGTGACAATTTGGCCAGTGCCGTATTGTTACTTGACCAAAAATTGAACATTAGCTTTGTTAATCCAGCGGGTGAGGCCTTGTTAGGTTTGAGTGCACGCCAATGTTATGGGCAAAGCATTGAAACGCTATTCCCCAATGCACAGAATTGGATCGATAGTTTATATAAAGTAATCGAAACAAGACAACAGCTCACCGAACGTGCTATTCAATTGGCACAAGCCGGCACATTAAAAAAAATAACCGTCGACTGCACCGCTGTGCCTACGAGCTTTCCTAGTGCAGATCATTGTCTGTTAATCGAATTACACCAAATTGATCGACTCCGTCGCATTTCCAAGGAGGAAAGTTTAGTCAGTCAGCAAAATGCACTCAAAGTGTTAGTACGCGGCATGGCGCATGAGATTAAAAATCCTCTCGGCGGACTTCGCGGCGCAGCTCAACTACTAGAGGCTGAATTACCGAGCGAAGACCTGAAAGAATACACACAGGTAATTATCGGTGAAGCCGACCGTTTACAGAACTTAGTGGATGACTTGCTAGGTCCAAATCGTTTGCCTAAAAAAGAATTGCTCAACATACATAAAATTCTAGAGCATGTGCGTCAGTTGATTCAGGCAGAATATTCAGAGTCGATTTGTTTTATTCGTGATTATGATCCTAGTATTCCTGAAATTCTCGGTGACGAGGGTCAATTAATTCAGTTGGTATTAAATATTGTGCGCAATGCAGCACAAGCGTTAAAAGGCAAAGGTAATATTCGTTTACGCTCACGAACTATTAGCAATTTCACTATAGGCCAAAAACGTTATCGACTCGTCGCACGCATTGATGTTATTGACAACGGACCTGGCATAGCCAAAGACATGTTAGAAACCATTTTTTATCCCATGGTGACGGGGCGTGCCGATGGCACAGGTCTAGGATTATCGATCGCACAAAACTTAGCAGCGCAACACCATGGCCTAATCGAATGTTTTAGTGAACCTGGCAACACCATGTTTACAATTGTATTGCCGATTGAATCAACAGAAACAACATGAAAATGAGAGAAAAATTATTATGAATGAACATGTGTGGATTATTGATGATGACCGCTCTATTCGCTGGGTGCTCGAACGCGCACTAAAAAAAGCTGAAATGGAAGTGCAATGTTTTGAGTCCGGTAAAGGCATCATGGAACGTTTAGCCAAAGAACAACCAGAGGCCATAATTTCTGATGTGCGAATGCCTGGTATTCAAGGTTTAGATTTACTCGCTGAGATCAATAAACGTCATCCTGAATTGCCGGTGATTATAATGACGGCGCACTCCGACCTGGACAGTGCTGTATCAGCCTATCAAAATGGAGC
>JAOUJM010000484.1 GCA_029883265.1 Gammaproteobacteria bacterium | reverse complement strand
TAACGATTTCGCGATATTTTTCACCTTTGTAGTTCCACTCACGTGCCGCTCTAACAACACAGTCCAAACGCTCTTTTCCGCATTGCTGTTCCGCGTCTATCGGTGCTTTTAAAGCTTTTTCTACCGCAGATTTGATTTGCTTCATTTGCGCTGCATCGAGTTTCATGCCGCCCAACCATTCACCTGAATTCAAGTTAATGTTTGAGGCCAAGACTTGTGAAGAAGTAAATAATAAAGTGGCGAGTAACATACTCGTTAAGATCAGACTTTTACGTAACACCATAAATCCCCCCTGTGTTTGTCTGTGAATGTCAGCAGTTATTCTACCAACATTGATTCCTTGAGTGATATAGGTCCAATATCACGAGGGTGTATATTCCACCTTAGCTGGGCGTGAAGGTCAAGTTTTTGTGTGGGGTAAGCTCCGGTTTTTATCATTTGATGATGAAATTAATACTTTGCTTATACACACGAATTAAAACCGTAGCGGTTTCTTTCACCACCACAAACGTATCTCTTGGCGACAGTTAATTCAGATTCAGATAAACTTAATAATCTGTGAAAGCTTATTTATTTGAACTAGTTTGTTCGTTTAGATCCTTAATCATATTTTCTGATGGCGCTTGGGTTTCACTCTTTGCTTGATAAGGCGACAAATCTGCTGATTTACATTTTGGACAGGTTTTTTTCGCGGGTAAGGAGATCATCCAGGCCATGTATGCCAAGGCTACTATAACCATGGGTAGGAAATACGCTGAGCTGCAGAGTAGAATCATGAAAACAACAAAGGTTTTGGCGCTGCCCGAACTTGCTTGTCCTATAAACCCGCATTGATTACAGATGATTGAATCGGTTATATTTTGTGTCATGTGTTTACCTACATTTTACTAGTGATGTCTAATCTGGCTCAGTTCAGCAAGCCCCTAGTATAACCGGCTTTGGCAGTAGCTCAAAATTTACCACAGGATTGTATACGATGACTGAGTTCGACGATGAGGATATTGGGCCGAGTAAGTCCCAGCTTAAACGTGAAGCCCATGCAGCACAAGCACTCGGTGAGGCATTAGTAAAGCTGAAAGTTAGTCAGCTAGAGTCGCTGGATCTGGATGAGGATTTATTGCGAGCCTTGAAAGATGCGCAAAAAATCAAATCATATGGCGCACTAAAAAGACAAATTCAATACATTGGCAAAATTATGCGGCGTCTAGATGTGGCCGCCGTGGAGCAGCGCTATCAAGCGTTTTTACAGCCCCACCAACAAGAAGTGGCCTTGTTCCACGAAATCGAAACGTGGCGTGACCGCATAATCGAACAAGGAGACGAAGCAATTCAGGCCTTTGTACAACAGTATGATCAAGCGCAACGCCAGACCCTACGGCAGTTACGCCAGAAAATCACCAGCGCCAAAAATGACGAGCTAGCCAACAAGTGGCGCCGCGAATTATTTCAAACATTGAAACAATTTGTAATACCCGCTTAATTTAGCCGGGATAAATTTCCCTTTCTTCAAGTAGTTATACTAAAATAGAGCAATACTTTCGCAACACCTATGGGAATCTTACTGAATGAAAGACAGCTTACCGAAATCGATTTACTTAAAAGATTATAGCCCGCCAAACTTTTTTATTGATAAAACCCGACTGACTTTTGATCTTACTGAAGATGAAACTCTGGTTACAGCGGAATTACATGTGCGGCGTAATCCATACGGTGTTGCGGAAGCTGCATTAATTCTTGATGGACATAGCATGGAGTTGCTGAGCTTGGCGATTGATGGTGAAGTATTGTTGCCGCATCAATACGTCGTCAGTGATCAAAATCTCACAATTCCGGATGTGCCCCATGAATTTGAATTGAACATACAAACCAAAATCAAACCTCAAGAAAATACGGCGTTGGAAGGTTTATACAAATCGAGTGGTATG
>JAOUJM010000483.1 GCA_029883265.1 Gammaproteobacteria bacterium | reverse complement strand
GGATAATCCCGAGCTATTAAACGCGAGCTGCGAGGCTTGTCGTATTGATGCCCCAAAGGTAACGGAACAACAAGCCGCCAGTTTACATGCGCAAATACCACTATGGCAGCGAGTCAAGATCGATGGTATCGATCAACTGCAAAGAGAGTATTCCTTCGCCGATTTTGCCCAGGCCTTGCACTTCACCAATCAGATCGGCGACGTTGCCGAACGAGAAGGTCATCACCCTGCCCTGCTCACCGAATGGGGCAGAGTAACGGTTTCGTGGTGGTCCCATAAAATTAAAGGCTTACACCGCAACGATTTTATCATGGCCGCCAAAACTGACTCAGTGTACTCTTAACTCGGTGTACACTTAACTCGGTGTACACTTAACTCGGTGTACACGGACTAGTTGTACAAGCCCCGCTAAGGGTGCCATCGCACGCCAAAATACACTCGATTTTGATCATAGGTGAAATTCGGATTGGAGTTTTCATAAGAATTCGATTCGACCCCGATAACCACGTCCATGCTTAAACGGCTCTGTTCAAAAATTGCACGGGATAATTCGGCCCGAACCCGATATCCCTCGCGCTCTTTCAATTCTTCATCGGTTAAAGTCGGGTCTTGATCAATATTGTCATATTCACGTTTTACATAAGACATGGACAGTAAAAATTTAACCGTATTTTGATTGCGATAGCGAAAACGCATAAACAGCTGTCCCTGAGTCGTATCGTAATAGCCTTCCTCATTGTCCTTCCGCTGATCAATATCCAAGCCAAACTGCCATTTCCAACGATCGGTAATTAAATACTCTAAAGTATTTTCCACTTCCAGAAAGCTGAATTCCAAATCCGTTCCGGGGATGTCATTGCCGGTGTCAACCTCCTTCGCCCGACGATCCTGGTAAATTCGTACTCCCGCGCCAATCATTGTTTTCAGGTTAGTGCGCGGCCAAATCCGCTTTTCGAAACCAATATCAATTTCAGACTGTTGGTAGTCTAAGATACTTTGGCTGGTAACATTGGTGTATTCAAAATATTGTTTATCTTCAACATAAACATCATAGAGAAAATCCGCCTCGTCTGAAATAGGAACCACGCCAGAGGTACTAACACCAAACCAAGCTGCATCAAAACGATTGGGGATTTCCAAAATAGTTCCGTTTTCCGGTATACGAGCTATTTGTCCGGTACTTTTGCGAACATAGCTTGTATCCCTGCCGCCAGTGTAAACGTCCCATTTAAAGCGCGCCCGGCCAAATTTAAGGCGCGGTCGCCATTTGAACCCCAGCACGGCCTCTCCGCGCGTCTCGTTCGCGAACTTCGGATTCGACACTGCGTCGCCATCGGCAAAATAGAAACTGCCCTTGGCATCGAGTTTATAGTAAAAACCGGTTCGCGCTGGCATATGCTTGAGGGTTGCCCGGGCAAAGCCATAAGGTGCGGTATCAACATCAAAGCTCGCGGATAATTCATTGGGATTGGTATCCCCACCGGTAAACAACTCCATTTCGAATTCATGCGCAAAAAGAGGCTGAGCCGCAACGATACTCATCACCACTATCGTTTCAAGTAGATAACTTACTTTCATGCTGTGTCGCGGTTCCTTAGACTTCGCCATCCTTTCTGATTTTTCCATCATTTCAATTCTTTCCATTTAATCACAGTGCCCGATAACTGGCGGCAAGCACTATGGCCCCTTCATCGCTGAGTAAATCTTGTCGTTGCAAGGCTTCTAATAAGTTGATAGCGAGTTCACTGTCCCCGGACAAATGATGAGCTTCGGCGAGATTAATTACCAACTTGTTATTTACCCTCAACAGTTCCGTTTCGTTTTCTATTAGGGCAACAGCCTTTTCATATTGTTGACTGCGAATTAAGGCCGACGTTAAATTAACCCAGGCCTTATCGAAATCCCGATCAACAGCAATAACAGAGCGATTGCAAGATTCC
>JAOUJM010000215.1 GCA_029883265.1 Gammaproteobacteria bacterium | reverse complement strand
GAGTACCAACACGATTATCAACCTATGGCTGCTTAAGGATTGCAATAGAAAATAGTGATGAAAAAAGGTAAGACCGACGCGAGGGAAAACTGGTAACAGGTCGGGCTTCAAAGCCGTGCTTATAGAGAGTTCTTCGCGTGCGGAAACCATCAGGGTCAGAAGCAGAGGCTTCTAAACAGACCGGATATATGTTCGCAATCTTCCTTTATGTTCACTTTTTTCTTTGCATAACGAGAGAGTCCATATATGCGCCTGTTAGATGCTAAGGAAGAAAACCATGACCGACGTTTTTATTAGCAGACCGACATGGATAGCAGATTCGTTTCAAGCCGGTTTAGATGGCTTTCTTGGCATGATACAAAATTCTGGACTAAACCCTAGAACACTTGGTTCAACTGATTATCCCGCTCAATCACCATTAGAGGAAGTAATAAGAATAATGCGTGAGTGTCATGGTGCAATAATCCTTGGTTATCCTCAAATACATATTGATTCTGGTAGTGTTAAAGGAGAGCCAATAAAAGAGCAAATTATTCTTGGTACCGAATGGAATCATATAGAGGCAGGTCTAGCTCATGCATCAGGATTGCCGATGCTAATAATCCACCATACAGGAGTGGGCAGAGGAATTTTTGATCGAGGTACTCTGGGAAGATTCATATATGAAGTCAACCTTGAAAGACCAGAATGGCCATTAGCTCAAAATATAAATGGTGCGATGCGAACTTGGAGGCAGAGCTTGCTTGAGACTCCCCCTGAAACAAATGGCGAGAACAGTCAAAATCAAAACAACCAGGCTGAATTTGAACTCAATGAAATTGAAGTGCAAATATTACAACTCTTGGCAGATGGTAATGGTGTATCTCTTCCTGCCAAGGCGATCTCGCATTTACTAAATCAGCAGCTTACTAGAATTGAATATCATCTTGAGCGCTTGAGTGAAAATGATTTTATATATTTTCCATTAATTATGGGACAGGAAGCAATGTATGAAATAGATCAGCGTGGTCGAGCATACCTTATTGAACGAGATTTGTTATGAAATTCGCATCTAATCGGGTAACCGGGGGTCTCTAACCCCCAGTCCCCACACCACCGTACATGCGGGCCCGCATACGGCGGTTCATTTAACTTATCCGTTAGGATAATGGGTCCCCAGCAATATAAGGGAGTAAATGCCACACTTCTTGATCTAACTTAATGATAGCATTCATAAAACATTTTTCGGTTTTTATACACATTTAGGCTAATTTTGATAAAAAACGACTCCAGATAATTTTTTTCAAAACAAGCAGTTGTTGAGTAAACTGTTGCAAACAGAGCCGTATATTGCTGGGGAGCCTCCATAGTATTTGAATAATTTATCATCGATTCAATGAGTTACCGAGCAATGTTTTTCCCAATTTTCGCTCTAGATTATGGCGAAATAGTGGGAAAGGAAAATGGTCACAACGGCTTGTGTTGCAAAGCATTTTTGTTAAACCTATGGACAGAAATTGCGTTTTGTTTAGGATTTCCCAATCACCGATCGGTATATTGATATTGAGTTGAAAGAAAGGCATAAATCTGCGAAAAAAAACTAATTCAAGTCGGATAATTTGGGTCTCGATTCCAGATTGAATTTGAGAAACACATCAATTCCACACACTATTAACAAAAAGATAATCTAGTATAGATTCTAGCTGAAAAAGGAGTAGTAGAGCATGTTCATTGCACATCTTCCTTCTGGCTATATTATGGCTTTGAAATTTTTAAAGCGAAATTGGGCAAGAAGTATTTCATCCAAGTGGATAATCTTTGTTGGAACGATAGGCGCTGTTTTCCCAGATACTGATATGTTGTACTTCTACTTCATTGATAAAGGCCAGATTCTTCATCATAGCTATATAACTCATTGGCCGTCATTTTGGATTTGTCTACTTCTAGTGAACTTAGCGTGGGGTAGATTTTCACCGAAAGCAATACCGGGCATTATATTTAGCCTTGGTGGTTTGTTACATGTTGTGTTAGATAGTTTCGTTGGTGATATTCGATGGCTAGCACCTTTTTCAGATGTAGCATTTTCTATCTATGAAGTGCCCGCAATCTATAATCCATGGTGGTTAAATTTCGTTTTGCATTGGACGTTTGCAGTAGAAGTAGTTGTATGCGTTTGGGCATTTAATTTATTTCGGAAACGAGTAGTTACGGAAAGAAGTTGATCAGTTAAATGCAGATCAACATGACTTAAAATGCAATATACAAACATATTTATAAAACTATTCACTAATTTCAATTCGAAAAAACGAATTTCTTTGATAATACTCATTATTCTATTTTTACCAACTTACGAGAATATGTACAACAGCCATCGTCCAAGTTGGACTTCACCAAGTCACTATAGTGGTCCTAGTAGACATGGTAACTATGTTGTTAACAAACGCCTTATTCTATATATAGGTCTTAATGTAGAAGAATGGGATGTTAATTTCAAAGAACGTTGGCACCGAGTGCGATTTGGGTTTCCGATCCAATTTATTACCATTGATTTTGAGCACAGAAAGAATCAAATGAAAGCTGCGTTCGAAAAGAATATTTATTTATTGTTGTTTCCGGCGATTATTTTTGCATTAACAATTGAAGCGATAATCCTGATTTTTTCAAAAATGATCCGTAAAAATGAAGCCGTTGATGATGACTAAATATGGGAAATCCCAAACAAAACGCTATTTCTGTCCATAGGTTTAACAAAAATGCTTTGCAACACAAGCCGTTGTGGCCATTTTCCTTTCCCACTAGAGGGTAAATCCCAAACAAATGTTCTATTTTGTCCATAGCATTCGAAACATATACCATCAATACAATGAGATACTGAGCAATGTTTTTCCCAATTTTCGATCAAAAATACAATGCAAAAATGGGAAAGAATTATCATCATAAGGCTTTGTGTCACTGAGTAATTTTGACAAGCTAATGAACAGAATATGGGTTTTGTTTAGGATTTCCCTATAATGTATGAACTATACCCCATTTCTCGGACAGAGAAAAACACGTTAAACTACGAGAAAAGGGGAATAGTTCAGACTATACTCTTAGTCCACCATACCTAATAGGAATCGCAGTCTAAGTAATAATTTACTAATATCGACAGTGCCAGACGAAATCAAACGGCCAGTACTTTCCAACCCGGCTATTTCTGCCGTTAACCCAAATAAAAGACGTAGAGCAATTTTCATATTTCCAGTCTCAATAAAGAACTTGACGCTTTTAAGTTGTTTTGTGAGGCTCATTCTGACAGATAAGAATGTGTAATTTTGTACTTGTTCAATAATGTAATTAGTCAGTGTGATTGGGTCTGTCGTTTCACCAACTGTGACAATCACACTTCGGGTTGTCTCCAATGGAGGCAAACCATTATCAGTAGCAATAAACTCAAAGATATAGACGCCGGTTTGACCAAAGTCGGGTGTCCAACTAAACTGATTATTGACGCCATCCAATGCATTAAAATTGGCTCCACAAGGCAATAAACACTCTAAACGCGCATCGGTGGGTCGATTACTCCAAACCACTGTTACATTGACTTCATCCCCGTCAAGATCATTCACGTCAACCACAAATGAAACTAGCTGCCTTTCTTCGACATTTATTGTTGTTGGTGCAGATAGGGTTGGCGGTAAATTAACATCACCAACAATTATCGTAACCAATTCGACAGCGACCCCTACAGGATCTCCAGAATCAGTAACAGTGATTTCAATATTCGAATAGACTCCGGCTTGTGTGGAATCTGGTAACCAATAAAATTCTCCAGTTGATTGATTGAGTGTGGAACCTTCTGGTCCATTTCGCATGGAATATTGAAGACTGTCGCCATCAGGATCCGTCGCATTTACGGTAAACGCGATAACTGAATTTTCACTACCAACTATGTCGCCAATTGGGTCAATCATCGGATCCGAATTACTATTAATTGGTTTTAGAACAAAACCTCTCACCAAACCATTGTGAACACCCGAACCGACAATATAGCCATAGTCATTAATACCTAAAGGTGCAATCGATTTCCAGCCTTGCTCAATGTATTGATCTACCAGTTCTTCAAGATTATTCACTCCATTCATTTTTGAATAAATAAACGGGTATTTGCTATTGTGTGTCCTTCCGACTATTTCACCGCGATTATTCATACCTTCTACAAGAAGTGCTTGATTTGCCTTTCCGTTAATCCAACCAAGCCTTATCATTACGTCGTTATCATATATATAAGCAATATTATATTGGTCATCATACAATTTTCCTGCGATAAGTCCCTGATCATTGATCGACCAAGCCTCACTTTGGGCAATCTCATCGCCGTGTAATTGTTTAAAGTCAGTCCCATCGGAATTAGCTACAAATGATCGGTAACAGCAGCCGCTATTTAGGAGCATTCGGCCAACAACTTTACCGCTATTATTTATACCAAGTGCATTGCTGCGCCCAGAGTGGTTCAGTAAACTAAATGCATCAGCGTATTCTTTGTAAACAGTCGCATAAAAACCACCGCCCACGCCGATATTAAAGTCATTTATATCGTACACCGGGCCCTCGCTATTCAATAAAACAATGTCCGATGGCGATTTTACAAAAATCGCTTCAGTTACTGTCTGGAAAAGTGTAGTACCCGCGATAACGCCATTATTGTTAATCGCTGTTATATAGGTATTTGTACCGGTGCCAGATATTTCAGATAGTTTATTATCCGTAGACCGAAACCCTTTAATAATTCTCGGGCTTGAAGGACTTGCCGGATTAGGATATGCGTAGTACCCAACGATCTCACCACTATTGTTTATATCGGTAGGCGTTATATACTCAATTGGATCATTTACAACCCCTAAGTCGACAATTTCATAACGTGTTAAATTTCTTACGCCTGGTCTCACAAGTAAGCGAATCTGATCACCGGGATTTTCTGCCTGCAAATTTAATATTTCTAACTTGTTACCGTTCCAGTAAATACCGTCATACGCTCCTTGCTGAAGATCTATTTCGAGCCCCCGATTTGCTATACCTGTTGGGTAAGTATGCCGATCAAGACCAAACAATGTATCCGTACTATCGAGATTTTGCTTCGTCACAATGATCCCGACAATATTACCATCGAACGTAATGCTCCCAGATACCTTAGACACAACAGCCGGATCAAAATGTAAGAGATAGCTGTCTAAAACAGTTCCGCTCGTGATCTCCCCAAGTGAAAAGGAATGTGGAATCCCAGATTTTATACAAAAACCATTTGCATCTTTTGTGATGCATGCTGGAGCATAGACCCCTGAAGCAGACAAATCAACTTTGACAGTATTTGTGAGTTTTACATTTTTCTTCTCATGGAATAGATAAATCTCAGAATTAGATTGGTTAATGAATGTGGGAACCTTACTTGTATCGGCTTCGACAATTGCGCCAGTAATTATAATATCTGCATATGAAACATTTGCTAATAATATTAAATACAAAATGGTGCAATAGAAATAATAGCGATTTTTTGTAACACCGAGTTCTAAATGCTTTTTCATGAATTCGACTCCTTTCTGATTATTGTTTAGCTTCTATGTCTTTGTAGAATAGCACTTGTAAAGTGCAAATACAGGTTAACTTAGTTTCATAGCAAACAATATCAATTTGCAGGAAATTTTGATCAATCTCTGTGCCACGGTAATGTTCCAAATTCAATTAATGGGACCCTAGTTAATAATATTGAATTGTTAGTTGTGATATTTATAGCGCCACTAACTACTATTTATTATTACTTCTTATTTTCCAACTTATTATTGTGAGTGCTTTTACGGCTATAATTTTCACATAGTGTTCTATTGATGCTTATAACCAATTTATCAATTCATAATAGAATTATGAGAGATATTACCTGTTTTCTTGCTCATTTTCACCTATTGTTAAGTTGTTTTTGAGGAATATCGTTCAATAGTACGATACGAAAATGTACGCAAATTAATTAAGAAATAAATGATAATTACTTGTACTCATACATCAAAACCAACATCGCTTGTGATTTCAAATCGTATTCTGCCCCGGCGTGAAAATCTGCAAATATTTTCTTGCTTATGCCTATACCTATATCGATATAGCCATCGGAATGCTTCGAGTATCCGGCTTTGACTGGTAAGTAAAATCTAAAACTATTTTGTAAAGGGCGGAAGCACTGACCTTTCAAGCCGTAGCTGCCTTCAATTCCCAAGAATACACCGAACGAACAGGCTTTTGTGGGAAGATACAATAAGCTAAACTCAACATATTCTGATTCATTTGGGTCTGCGTAACTAAATGACGGGGCGCTGGATTTGTTCGAAGTCAACGAGCCTGAATTATGGCAATGTGTTGTACCGGTTTTTGAATCTTTGTGACATCCGTTGCTATCAGTACGACCCGAATGGGCGTGTGTAGCACTGGCAAAGACGAGGAGAGAAAACAGCAAAATCGTGTTATACCACGGACTATGAAGTTGGAAAAATAGTTTCATGTCGAGCCTCTTTATTGACTTAGGTTACTAATTTTCTACTTACACAAACTTATTAAAGGTCTCCATTCTTTTGGTTCCTGCATCGTATATGAGAAATGTTAGCCCGTTTGTAATGCCATCAGCAATATAGGGTTGATTAAATGGCAACTGATCGATGTTCTGCAATGAACTTTAGATAAGCAACTAACTCATAACATTTGTCTTTGCCAAGTAACTCGAAAATATTACCACTATTACCAAACTTTTTTATTAGTGATGTAAAAATCCTATTTAAAACCCAATTGCCAATTTGGTTCAGTTTTATTAGAGCCGGATGATCTTGCGGATAACGATTATAACTGTACAAATCTAAGTAGGCATCTGTTTCAGTTGTTGAGTCTACTATTTCAGATGAACACTTCAACTCATACGAATTCGATTTATGACTAAAGATGACCGAAAATCCAAGCATAATCTTATTTGCTACTATTTTCCCATCTTCTTCAATAGTTGTCAGTGCAATCCCGCGGTCATCAAAATAAAAAGTAGGTGCAGCATTTACCCGTGTAGATAATTCTGAAATACCAAACTTGTCATCAACGAGTGTTAAATTGAAATCAGATAAATTCTCATAGCGTTTCAATTCATCTTTTCGGTTTGATTCCCAGTTCTTATAAAATAATGTTCTAATAAACTTCATTGGTCCTTCTCTATAACATACCAAGATAATCGTATGTGCCCGCTAAACGTAAGTGCATATTGATCAGTGGTTGCTTCATCTGTAGAGCCATGGCACTGACGACTCATTATTTACACAGACTTTCACACGGCACACCGTCACCATCGCGATCCAAATCCGCAAGCCCACAAGCTAAATACCGCATCGCTTCAGCACACGATTTCATTTGCTTACAATATTTTTTAGGTCCGCACTTTTTATCACTGCCCTGCTTTGATTCTTTCTTCTGCTTGCGCCATTCCCACGGTGGTTGACGTTGAGACTCGGGTAATGCCCAAAGCCCTCTTTTGGCCGCTTTTGCTTGTTGCTCTAAGCTTAGCAGATGTTTCGATTTACTGTATTGCCGATAAACCCAGGCATTGCCATCTTTGATCATTTCTTCGTTGATCCACCGCTGGCCGAGGTAGATATGGCCGATCACCCTGCCATAACGATCTTTGGTTTGCACTTTGACCGATACGTTTTGATTGTAGATTTTATCCGATAACGCTTGTTTGGCTTTTTGCCCGTAAGGCTGTTTTTTTTCCGGGGTGTCGATTTCTGCCAGCCTTATTTTAATTTGTTCTTTTTCTGATGTTAGGATTGTTATCGTGT
>JAOUJM010000030.1 GCA_029883265.1 Gammaproteobacteria bacterium | reverse complement strand
GCGATTTTGAAAATGCCATTTTATTTGCCAATCTTGACAATAATCATTTAGAACTTGCATCAACTACGATGCGAGCCACAATCGAAACCTTGCAAGCACCGCTGCCTCAATTTGCCAATGCCGCAGCTGGAATCGCACCTTTTGTTTTGCCCAAAACCAAAGGCGAGTTATACGACTATTGGCCGTTTCGACCAAGCGCAGGTGATTCCGCAACATTACCTATGCTCGCAGTTGTTGCTTCGTATACTCAAATCAATCAGCGCTTATCGGCAATACTTCAACAAGAGTTTTTGCAAACTACTACTGATGAAACCCAACGTTTAGTGGCTTTATCGCTATTGCGCATGATCGATACTTTACGCAATCTGAGCCAGATACAAACGCAACAGCTCATACAAATATTGAACGCTTCATTGTCAGTTCAAAGTGAACGACTACAAGCAATGCGTGTTATCAATCTTGCGCAGCAACGCGCACCGCTATTATTGAATTTCTATGGTCCACCCTATACGATTACAACCTATGACTATGCCGATGTTGTCCTAAACAAGATTCCCCATCAATTACTCAAAAACAAAATCGTGTTTGTTGGTTTTTCAGAGCAAAAACAATTATTACAAACAGATAATTTTGTAACGCCTTATTCTCAAAGCAATGGCTTGGATTTGAGTGGTGTAGAAATCGCGGCGACGGCGGCCGCGAATAGTCTGTATGAACAAGATATAAAAACCTTATCGCCAGCAAACACCTTAGTCATCATTCTCATTTATGCACTCGTCGTGAGTTGCCTAAGTTATTTTTTAGCCGTACGGTGGGCAGTAATCGTTGCAATTATTAGTGTCATTGCTATTTACCAAATCGGTTTATTTGCATTTGTCGAACTCAATACCTGGTTACCTTGGAGCACAACCTTAATTGCACAAACCTTGCTTGCACTCGCCATTGGTTTATATTTGCAAGCGCAATTAAATCGGCAAAAACGCGAACATCTAACTAAGGTATTTAGCCACTACATCCCAGAGCAAATGGTCAAAACATTATCCCGCGAGAATGTTGATGTTGCAAATAGCAGTCAACACTGCTGGGCCGTGGTAATGTTTACCGATGCAGCTTCATACACATCACTGGCTGAACAACTAACACCACAAGCATTAAACGATTATTTGAATCGCTACTACGAAAAACTTTTTGCTTGTGTTAAAGCAGAGCACGGCGTCATTACTGATGTTGAAGGTGATGCGATGGTTGCAGTGTGGACGGCTGAAAAAGAAAACGCTGCATGTAAAGTGGCTGCTATCAGAGCTGCGCTGGCAATCAATCAAGCAATCGCAAATGCTAGTGAAAACCAATTGTTACAAACCCGCATTGGTATCCACGCAGGTGAAATTGTAATGGCCAATATCGGCGCGCATCATCATTATGAATATCGCGCTGTTGGTGATGTAGTGAATACCGCATCGCGTATTCAGGGCATGAATAAAAAATTTAAAAGTCAGATACTGCTATCAGAAGCCGTTTGTATAGAACATCAGGACTGGGCCTATCGCCCATTGGGCAATTATTTACTCGCAGGAAAATCGATTTCTCAGTTTCTTTATGAAATCATTCCCCCTTTGCACACACTCAATGTAGAAGACTTGCATTTACTATCGCTGCAAAATCAGGCGGTAGAAAAAATGCGGCTAGCACAATGGCAACAAGCCAATGAAATTTTTCAAGCCATGAACGAGCAATACCCTCAAGACTCGATTAGCGAATATTTAAAACACAAAACTCAATCACTCGCAACTTCATCAAGCGTATCGAACGCCATCTGTGAAAACAAAGATTAAGCAGTTGAAGTTGCAATTTTCGCTTAACACCAGCAACATAACCCAGAATAACTAATTTAGTTTCATACCATATGCTCACAATAATCTGTTAACGCAAAAGATTAAATTTAACACTTTTGTCTAGCTTTCTAAAAATAGAAAGCTATGGTTTAATACTCACACAGCCTACTCCACCCATGGATGGCGCATTTTTAAAACAATGACAATACTTGGAAGTCTTGCCGTGATGACTACAAAATCTATTTTAGTTTTTCTTTTTGCTTTTTTTTTGAGTTTGCCAGTCTGGGCTGAACACTGTAAACAACCCGTCGCTAGCCTGGAATCGCTTGAAGGCAGTGTCAGTGCCAAGTCCCCATCCGGCTCCTGGATTCCGGCCAAACAAGGTCATCATTTTTGTCAAGGCGACAGCATCCGTGTCGGGCAATACAGCCGAGCCGGGTTAGTTTTAGCCAATAACACCCTGGTGCGTTTGGATCAAAACTCCACTCTGACCTTAAGCGAATTCGAAAACCCGGAAGCGACTTGGATAGAACTCGTCGAGGGTGTCAGTCACTTTATTTCCCGTATCAAGCGTTCGTTCAAGGTCAATACGCCATTTGTCAATGCAGCCGTCGAGGGTACCGAGTTTATTGTGCGAGCGAATCAAGATTTATCGCAAGTGTCCGTGTTTGAAGGTCAAGTATTAGCGAGTAACGATTCTGGTGAATTGAGACTTAGCGCAGGTCAAACAGCAAATATTATTAATCGAGATGCTCCAAGCTTGGCCTTAAACATTAAACCTGATGATTTGGTGCAGTGGTCAATATATATTCCGCCTGTTTTTGATCAACAAATGTTAAATCAAGTAATATTTCATCTCGCGGAAAAACAAGCCTCTGATTTACGTGCCGCCATTATCGCATATGAAAACCGCCAATATGACAGCGCCATCGATTTATTAAATAACGTTGGTGATCTACGTTCAAACTATTTGCTTATCAGTTTCCGGGCCGTCCTGTATCTGTCGGCAGGACGTTTTAATGCAGCACGAAATGATATTGCAATTTTGAAAACGTTGGATAATAACCAGTCCGCCACGCTTGTTCTACAAAGTTTGTTTGCCTTAAGTTCAAATCAAAATGCGACTGCGCTAACACAGGCCCGGAAAGCCTATGAGCTACTGCCTAATGCATTTACTGCGTTAAACTTATCGTATGCCTTACAAGCTAATCGACAATTAGTAGCTGCCTTACAGATTTTGAAAGATCTACGTGAGATTGATCAAACCAGTTTAAGCTATGCACGCATGTCAGAACTGCTATTGTCTTTTGGAAATGATAGTGCAGCCATAGAATCAGCCAAGAAAGCAATAGAAAAAGATCAAAACGCCAGTCTTGCACACATGGTCCTTGGTTTTGCTTACATTAGTGCATTGGAAATCGAAAAAGCAAAAGCAAGTCTCGAAACCGCATTGAAAATTGACCAAGCTAATCCCATGATTCGTCTTGGCCTGGGATTAGTAACTATCCGATTAGGTGAACTAGCTGTGGGTCGTCGCCAAATCGAACTTGCGGTTAATCTTGATCCATTGAAAGCGATTAGTCGCAGCTATTTAGGCAAAGCTTATTACGAAGAAGCACGCTTTGAACTCGCATCCACACAATATGATCTAGCCAAACAATTAGATCCAAATGATCCGACACCCTGGTTTTATAATGCTGTGTTACTTAGAGACAAAAATTCACCCAGTGATACTTTGCATGAATTACAGGAATCTATTAGCAAAAATGACAATCGTATGATTTATCGTTCTCGTTTGTTACTGGATAATGATAATGCGGCTAGGTCGGTTAATCTCGCCCATGTTTACACTGATCTAGGTATAGATCAATTAGCTATTAGTGAAGCTTCTCAATCAATTATCGAGGATCCTTCAAATTTTGCAGCTCATCGTTTTCTGGCGGATAGTTATTCTGGAAAACCACGATTCGAAAATGCAAGAGCTAGTGAACTATATCAAGCGCAAATGTTGCAACCAATCAATGCATCACCGATGCAGACATGGATAGACAGTAGTCATCTTGGAATTGTTAACAGCACTGGTTCTATGAATATTGGCTATAACGAATTTAGTAATTTATTTGAACGCACATCAGCTCACTTTGAATTGAACAGTCAAGCCATGGGAGACAATACTCGCATTAACTCTCTCTCAGTGCGTGGCAATGCTGAAAAGACTGCAGTTAACATGAGTATTTTTAATTATAGTAGTGACGGTTTTCGTGAAAATTCCGACCAAGAGCAGTCAATCAAAAATTTCTTTATTCAAAGCCAGTTAGTTAATAATTTTGCAGTTCAAGTGGAATATAACGACAAGGCATTTGAAGGCGGTGATATTGCGCAACGCTTTGGCTCAGATAACGCATTACAAGATATGAGAGTCACCTACTCAGGCAACCAACAACGTATCGGCTTTACATTTAGGAAAAATAGTTTTATAGCACTTTATAATAAAAACACGTTCTCTGCAAAAGGAATTAATCAAACCAAATTTTTTGGTATGGATTTTGTTGTTACTAATGATGCCAAAGGTAAAACAGATGAAATCAAGCTAATTCACTCAATCGCAAACAATAAAATACAGTTTGGTCTCATTCGGTACGAAGATAATTTAAATCCAAGTGTCACACTTTCCGGTGCGCCATTTCCAGGAGATTTACCGAGTTCTAACAATACCAGAACAGCCTACTTATATACTGATTTTCCTGTTTTTAATCAGGCTGTTGTCTCGCCGGGAATTACAAATATTGAATATAAAGTCAATAGCGCTAACATTAATAAATTGAATCCAAGTTTATCAATTTCGCTTAGCCCGTCGCATTATTTCGATTTTAACGTTGTCGCATTTGAAAAACTTTCACAACCTTTCTTTTTACAGCAATCCCTAATTCCGACTAACATAGGATTATTTAGCCAGCATATCGATGATGGAGAGTCGACTTTTTCGAGAAATTATGGCGCGCTTTTATCACTTAAAACAAGATCAGTATTTTCAACGCTTAGGCTACTAACGCGATCACTCAGCTCCAATCTTTATACAATCAATGAAAGCTCTGTTGATGTAAGTAAAGAAAACAAAAAACAGGATATTGCTGATTTCTCCATCGCAAACACTTACAAAAATTTTCATACCGCTTTTAATACGTCCGTAACATACTTCCGTCGTGATTATGACAAAACCAAAACAGACAATGAACGCCCACCGTTTGTCAATACAATCGAATCCACATTGAATTTGAAATATAATTTCCGGCGCTATTATTTAACGACACACTTATCGCATGTCAATCAACACATCAGTTTCATTAATGGTGACAATGAAACGCTCAGAGATGACAAAAGCATATTTATGATTGCAAATTTTGGAGCTGGCATGTATTTACTTAAAAAGAAAGTTTACTTAGCGGCTCAAGTTCTGAATCTTACTGACAAAGCCTTTGACTACCATGGTGTGAATCCGGATACTACACAAGTTTATAATTTGAAATATTATCCACATAGGCTATACCAAATTAATTTGAGAATATTATTGTAATCCACATATAAAAGGGAGCATTTTATGTTTAGAAATTTTCAATTTATATCTTTTCTTTTGCTAATTTTAATTGCACTTTCCGCCTGTGAAAGCAATTCAAAAACTGAATCTGCTGGCGCGAAGTTAAAAACCATCGCCACCTTAGAACGTGCAAACGCTCTTGGCGCATACTATTTCGACAATGAAGGTAAATTTAATATTGTAAGCACTAAAACAGGTGAACCCATTGGTTCCTGTGAAGAACGTCGACGAGAACAAAAAGATGTTTGCCGTATTGACAAGGGTGAAGCTCCGTTTACAGTTTCAAAAGACGGAAGCATCGAAGTAACCGATCGATCAAGAATTGTTTCACTAGAGAAAATCTACTATGTTAAATGGAAAGGTAGTGAATGTGGCACTGTAACAATTTTCGGCCAGACCTTTGAAATCTGTCGCCCCCCTCACTAGGCTTTAATCACATTAATCTTTTGCACAAGTGACGGCTGGATTTGGATAGGTATAGATTTTATACCTATCCTACTGACATGATAGAATCTCGATTTGCTTATATCGGATACAACAATGCGTCTAAACGGCAAGAACGGAGTGCGCCATGGGCCAACAATATTTCAGCGAACACAGCTATAAATTTCTAGCAAAACTCGAAAAAAACAATAACCGTGACTGGTTCAATCAACACAAGCATGAGTACGAACAACATGTACGGGAACCTGCGTTGCGCTTTATTGAAGACTTTGCAGATGAACTTTTTACACTATCGCCTTTTTTTCGCGCAATCCCCAAGAAAGTGGGTGGCTCCCTAATGCGGGTTCATCGTGATGTTCGTTTTGGGAAAGACAAACGGCCTTATAAAAGCAATATCGGAATTCAATTCCGTCATGAACGTGGAAAAGATGTGCACGCACCTGGCTTTTATGTGCATATTGAGCCAGGCGAATGTTTTGTTGGTGTGGGCATTTGGCGACCCGATGCTGAAGCATTGGCAAAAATTCGTGAAGCTATTATTGAAAAACCTGATTTATGGCGCCAAGCAAGCCAGCAAACAACCTTTAAAAAACATTTCCAGATGTCCGGCGAAAGTCTAAAAAACGCACCTCGCGGTTATGATAAAGACCATCCACTGCTCGATGATTTAAAACGCAAAGATTTTATTGCCATTGCTAAAATAGATGAAGACATCGTTATTTCAAACAAATTAACCAAAACAGTATTTAATCATTTTTCAAAAGCCGAATCATACATGGCATTTCTTTGTGCTGCACTAGAATTGCAATACTAGCTTACACCAAGGTAGACACAAAGAAGTCTACCTCGGTGTGATTGAATTACATCCGATAAATCTTTCCCGACTGACGATGATGGTCTTTTTTCCAACTATCCATTAGACCTTTCTGATGTCGATGCTGATGAATATTTTCAAATTGATGATCCGTTTCATGACGCTCAACATCCGATTCGTCATCCGCATTATTACTAGTTTCAATCTTTGCTAGTTCAAAACCACCATCTAATACCATTGTTAGCTGCCCATTAGTATTTCTCAGCAACTCCAAGGTCGATCCACCGAAGAAATATAAATCTGTAATCGCATAATAACGACCATCAGGACCTAGTTTATATTCAGAAAAATTAATATCATCCACATGTAGCCATAAATGACCATCGCTTAATGATAACTGCATCGCTCGACCGGGAGGATTAGCATAGTCACCTATAAAAGGCATCACGCTTTCCGCATCAACCGGGGCTAGCATAGCGTAGTACTGTTCTGCTTCACCAAGTGAAGCCATGATGTTTAATAATTGAGCTTCGGCTGTTTCCGCTAAACCAAAGGTCAATTCCAATAGACGTTGCTGAATACTCTGATTCAGTACACTGCCTTGAAAGTTGCTATTACTGAGAATCACAAAACCAAAATTGGCTTCAGGCACAATTAACATACTGGATGAAAATCCGCCGATGCCACCGGTATGATGATGCACTCTTAAATCACCAATATTTTCATTAAACCAGCCTAGACCATAACTGATATGACCAATGTTTATCTGGGGATTAAAAATTTCGGTCGAACTTGACGGCGATATAACTACATCACCTTTTGGCGAGATGCCGTGATTTAAAATTGTGATCAGATATTTGGCCATATCGACAGCATTGGAACGCACAGCACCGGCGGGACCTTGTGTTTCGATATCCCAATAAGCTTCGGTAAACACATCAAAACCAGCGCTGGTCATATTTGCTTGTAAATTACTGCGATGACCAAATGCTCGATTTTTGGATTCTTCGATAAACTCCGCAGACAAACCACTGTGTTTCATTCCAATCGGTTCAAATACCCGTTCATGCATCAGTTCACGGTAAGATTCTAGCCATTCATCCTCCTTTAACTCACCTGTAGCCGCCACAGCAGCATAACCTCCCAATGAATACATGGTGTTGCTATAGTTAAAAACCGTACCAACAGGATGAAGTAGTGGCACTGTTTTGATATAGCGTAGATACTCAGGAAATGACAGTCCGGACAACATCAACATCTGATCTACAGGACTAATACCTGTACTATGAGAAAACAAGTTTTTCATAGTTATTTGTTGAGTGACCATGGGATCTGATAATTCAAACTGTGGTAACACTTGATTTATCGGCGTGTCCCATTGCATATAACCATCATCAACAATACTACCGGCCATCATTGCCGTCATCGATTTGCTTAGGGAGCCAATACTAAACAGGGTCTTGGCATTGACCGTTTTTTGCCGACCGATTTGCCGATAACCCAAACCTTTGGCATAGACAATCTTGCCATTATGTACAATCGCAATAGCCATTCCTGGCACCACCAATTGTTGGCGATATTTTTCAGAATAATTCTCCAAAGTCTTAATAATTTCTGGTGTGATTAGATTGTCGCCTGCTTCGTCATCACTTGGTTGCGCCTGAACCAAGTGACTGAAAGTAACAATCGTTAAAACAAATAAGGCTAAATAATGCTTATAATATTCATTAAAATTACAAATAGATTGTGTTGATTTTTCGCTCATGATTTATTCCTTTTGTTTAAAAACAATTCATTCAACTGGAGCGATCCTTTTCCAACAGCGAATCAAAAGTCTCCAAAACTTTGAACACCCAGCAAAAGATAAATTGTTACTTTATGTTTGTGACTCAATTTAGCAAGGCTTAGTTGCCTAAATTAAAAAACATTTCATAGCATGATCTGAAATTCCATGTTTTAATAATCAACCACTAAATTTTATTAACTCATGGAGGAGTTGTTATGATTCGAAATATTTTTATTGCTTTGATTTTATTAATTTTGTGCATTCCACTGTCGTCACTTGCCGACGAAGATATAGAGTTTTATGTTATCGACAGTGGTGGTCAAAGCGGAATCAATCACCAGATGCTGATGGTTGCAGATAATGCAGAAACGTTTAGTCATTTATGGATGATGCATACTAAAAATCAAGTTGATCCACAAATAATGCCACGAATTGATTTTACGAGCCATATGGTCATTGGCCAATTTCTCGGATATTCGGCATCTTGTGGTTATCAAATTTATACAAATTCAGTCGAATTTGATGATGGCCAGCTTGAAGTAGAAAGCAATGTTGTAACACCGGTAGGTGAAATTCAATGCTTGATCGCCGAAACACCCTTCGAGATCATTTCTGTACCACGGTTATCCAAGCTGGTGAAATTTGAAATGGAGATTGAATAGTATTAAATTAAACGGACAATCAATCCACCTGTTAGCATTGGTGGATTGATTGCAGCAGATAAATCACTTTATCTAGCCATCAGTCAAAGGCATATTGCTACTTTAAATATCTATGGAATAAACCAAATAATACTCTGAAGTACGTTCTGTATCAGTACTTCCACCCGCAGAAAATAATGAGGACAAGGATAATCGAGTCGTTTGATTAATATGAAACTCGATATCAAAACCGTAGAAAGCTTCAAAGGGAATAATAGCAAAATCAGAACCCGTATCGGGGCAACCGTCAAAACAGTCGGCGCCATATAATTTGTCTTCCCAACGATTCAGTTCCCAGGAACTCAAACCAACATTTACAAATGCTGCTGCACCAACAAACGGAATGACGCTAATGCTTTTTCCAAGATTAAATCGTGGTTGCACGGTGATGAGTGGACGATAGACTATTCCATAACTGCTCACGTCAAAATCACTGATATAAGTGTCGGGTCCCTGGGAGTAATAAGCGGTAGTGCCACTAAACAAATAGCCGATATACATTTGAGTCAAGGCATAGTCTATTTTAATGCTCTCCGATTTATTTAAGCGTTTAGCAAAGGTTTGACGTTTACCAAAAACATAACCGGATTTTTCAGACGTGACATTAAAAGTTGTTGAAAACTTTGAGAATGTAGAATTAACTAAGTTTCCATTGAGAATTCCACCCAACCACGCCGTTTCAGTTGATTTATCTGGGCTACGTTTACCTTGATTCACAAATACAAAATTATGAGCAGTATAGGCCATATTTCCAATGATATAAGGTGCACTTTCATCATTACCCAAGGTAAATTCCGGGGTAGTCGTCACAGGAAGTGTTACACTGAATTTTAAATAGCCATAACCTTTATAACTGGATTCCACTGCACTGGTATTTACATTCACGGGTGGCGTCGCCGGAATTAATCCTCGATTAGCCTGTTCATTTTGAGCATGGGCAATCGTCATCGTTATGCTCAATAATAATAGTGCAATAAAAATTCTTTTCATGGATGTTTCCAATGCTAGATGTCAGATGAAAAAGTATACATTAGGATAGAGATCAGATTAATTAAAACTTGAATAGAATACCACTACTAATGCCATATCGAGCGCCAATGTTTCGATAATAGTTGGTATCTACACCAACATTAAGTGCTAATGCCGATGAAAAGGAATAATTTGCGATAATAGCGCTACTCAATGTTCGATGAGTAAAGTAGTCAAGAGTTTGATCAAAATCGAGTTCACGACCACCGCTCACAATCATGCGCAGGCCATAAACGCCATAGTCAAAACCAAATTGCAAACTATGGGAAATTGCAATTATTTGTTCTCTATCCATCGTCAAATAAAATCCATAATTCAGGCTGTGATAGGATTTATCATAGTGCAGTCGCAATTTATATAACAAGGTATCAAGCTGGGAATATTGATTGATAGTCCATTCATTTTGAATTGAGTAATTTTTATTGACCACATGAGTCAATGCAAATGCTGATAGCAATTCTGGAAAAAATAAAGCTTGGCGTGAAGTTCCAACGGTGATTTGAGTAATCAGTTTATTGTTAATGCGTTGATTTAAACTAATACTTGTTTTTGCATCATTCAAACCATAACGTTGTGCACCATTAATTTCAAAACCAAGATTTGTTTTGGATGTCAATTGATGAGCAAACATTAAACTACCACCAATCCATGCCGCCTCATGGTAGTCCAAGGTTTCTAACGTTAAAAAAGTAGCGACACGATTCTTATACGACTTGGTTTTGGGAGGACTTGCTTTGGCCAGTGATTTTGAAAAATTTTGCTGGGCCGCATGGTTTAGCCACTGCGCTTTATCTCGATGTGATTTTATTTTTGAATTGATTAACACATTATATTGAAATTGCCATAGCTCAAAATAGTTCGGACTTAGTTCACGCGCTCGGTCTAATTGAACATCGGCAGCAACAATTTCGTGCGTAGTCACTAACAACCGAGCATATTCAAACAAATAGTCAACATCATTAGCTGAACGCTCTAATAACGATTGAACAATTTTCATGGCGGCTTCAGGCTGATTTTGCCAACGCAGAATGCGGCTTTTTAAAAACCAGAGAGAATCATCATTGGGATTTTGTCGCAATCGTTGATCAATGCTTTGAATTGCTGCGGCAAATTGTTTTTGTTCAATGAACGACTGCACCTCGGCAGGTATTTGTGAAAATACCATCGAAGGAAAAACCAGCATAATAGTAATTAAAGCAATGGAAAATAGTTTCATATTTTTATGTGTCAAGCGCTTGTCATTCTCAATAATCGGCAAATAAATAGTTTTATTAATTGTTTATGCGCGTAAAATTGTAACAATCAGCAACTGAAAACTGTGAATTATTTTACATTCACTTTGTAAAAAACCCGATACTTTGCCGTTTATTAAAGTCGCATATTAAAGCTGCCTTAAACAAAAAAACGAGTACCCGGGGATGAAGAAACTTGTGGTGAATACCTTACTATGGTTTGTGGTTGTCGTATATGTTTTGCTAATCATTAATATTGCCGAACCCATTGGTGTATCCAGCTTAGTTGAACACGAACAAAATGAACTACAGCAATTATTACATGATTTACAGCAACCACGCTCACAGCTGAGCGTCAGTGTTGCTTCCAACGAAGCAGTAAAACCTAGCAACGTACATATTCCGCCAATCAATAAGTTTCGTCCATGAATAAGTTTGTGTATGATTTACCCTGCTTTAATTCAGGGGGTGAGACCAAACACATGAGAATTTCCTATGCTTTGTTGTTACTGTTAGTGCTTAGCGGCAGTGTTTATGGTTTTACATTCAGCGTAGTAATGACCTTGCCACATTCCCCTATCATTCCAAAGGATAACCCACAAACACCCGCAAAAATCGAGTTAGGCAAACAACTTTTTTTTGATCCACGCCTATCCGTCGATAAAAGCCTTTCCTGCAATAGCTGTCATAACCTCGCGGCCGGAGGTGATGACGATGGCATGGCAAAACATTTAGAACAACGCACTATCCGACGTTCCGCACCTTCGCTATATAATGTTGCCTTCCAATCGGTCAATTTTTGGGATGCACGAGCACATAGTCTAGAGCAAGCTATTACCGAACATTTGCTGGACAAAAATATTATGGCCTTGCAGAGTGAAAACAAACTCATACAGCGTTTGCAATCGATTAAGGGCTACGAGGTTTATTATCAAGCCGCTTTCAAGCACGCAAAAATGAATGTGCAAACCACTAGCAAGGCTTTGGCGAGTTTTATTCGCACCTTGGTCACACCCAATAGTCAATTTGATCAATACTTGAATGGTGATAAACAGGCAATATCGGCCAATGCCAAACGTGGTTACAAAATTTTTAATGACTATGGATGCATGTCTTGTCACTTTGGTGTTTATTTTGCCGGGCCTGCACCCGGGCCTGCGTATCAAATGGGGGATGGTTTTTATGAATTATTTCCCAACTATCTTGGCAGTGATTATGACAAAAAATACGATCTCACTAGTGATGATGGCCGGGTACAGGTCACCGGCGATGCTGCCGATCGTTATTTATGGCGTGTACCCGGGCTACGTAATATCACAATGACGGCGCCTTATTTTCATAATGGTTCGGTTAATGATTTAAATGAAGCCATCCGCATCATGGGAAAGGTGCAACTAGGATTGAATTTAAATGATAACGATGTGAGAGATATTCGTGCGTTTTTAGAATCGCTTACCGGTGAATATCCAGAAATCAAACTACCGCGTTTGCCTGACACACATGGTTTGAGTCTTCAAGTGAAATAGTTACAGACTGAGCAAGTATATTTCATAAATGACTAGTGCTATATATAAGCCAAAAACCGTATAAAGAATTTGATAGCCGCTGATGCGATTGAATAACCGAAATCGTTTATGAATAACCGTAAAAATTAGAAATACTGATGTCAGGACAAATTTAACAACAAAAAATAGTAACACATCGCGTTCAAGCAAAACCTTCATGAACGGATTGACTTCTTCTCCCCCACGTCCAAGAATGGTCAGCGTAAAAAACGCATCAACTACGCATAAAACCAGAATGCCAATGGTAATAAAAAACAAAATTGGCTCATGCAGATCCACATAATGTTCATGATGAATTTCGATGTGACGGCGCGGTCCTTTGCGACGTTTGCGGGTAAATGAGTAACGCATCGCTCGCAAGTGATCTTTGCGACGATCAAGTTTAATGCTGCGTCTACAAGATTCTTCGTCGTGCTGAACATGGTTGGCGGAACGCCGCGCCAGTTTTAACATGCCTAACCCCATCTGGCTTGAAATGTTGTGCTACCCAATCAATACCTTTTGCTATCGGCCCCAATCAGTATATTTCCAGGAAAAAATAAATTATTGCTGAAATATCATTGAATTAAAGCTTAAGACTGGTTCTACCGACACTGCAATAGGTGTTTGTGGGTGTTAAACTAATATAAAGTGTTTAATTCCGCTCAACAATCTAGGTTTGCACTGACTTATAACCATGGCAGGATACTTATGGATGCAGCAACCAGCCCACTTGAAGACGCTTATAAAGTCTTAAACAGCTCGATTCTCTACTTTAAAAACAAACCAGTAGGCACAGTTGCAGCCTGTGATCCCGAAGCGGTGGCACCAAATTACCAGGAATGTTTTGTCAGAGATTTCATCCCAGCCGCCCTGGTTTTTATCATGAATGGCGAAACTGAAATTATACGTAATTTTCTACTAACGGTTTTGGATTTAAAAAGCCAGCAAAAAGTTATGGAGGGCCATCAACGCGCCACTGGCTTACTTCCTGCGAGCTTTCGTGTTGTTGAAAATGATGGTGTTGAAATTTTACAGGCTGATTTTGGTGATCGTGCCATTGGACGGGTCGCGCCAGTAGACTCAGCCTTATGGTGGATGGTGTTGTTGCGCGCTTATGTTATTGCTACTGGTGATAAAAAACTCGCCCATAGTCCAGCGGTGCAAACCGGAATGCGACAAATTCTCGAATTATACCTAAAAGAAAGTTTTGAAACTTCACCAGCAATGCTGGTGCCTGATGCGTCATTTATGATCGACCGCCGCATGGGTGTATACGGTCATCCTTTGGAAATCCAAGCCTTATTCTATGGCATGCTACGCACTGCCAAAGAATTATTATTGCCCATCAAAGAAAATCATGTGCTGCTAGAAATGGTGACAAAACGTTTGCAGACCTTGCGTTCATATGTGCGCATTTATTATTGGCTCGATCGTGATCGTCTGAATGCGATTCATCGCTTAAAAACTGAAGAATTCGGCCATGAAGCAGTCAATGTATTGAATATTTATCCTGAGATCATTCCCGACTATGTGGATGGATGGTTAAGCGAACGCTCAGGTTATTTAGTTGGCAATATTGGCGCGGGTCGCATGGACTTTCGATTTTTTTCTTCGGGTAACTTATTATCAATCCTCTTCGGCCTGGCCACCAATGAAGAAGGCCAAAAAATTATGAATCTTTATGATGAGCATTGGGATTTATTGATCGGCGAGATGCCATTAAAAATTGTTTATCCTGCCGAAGAGGGTGAACGCTGGGCTTGGGTGACGGGACGTGATCCAAAAAATGTTCCTTGGTCATATCATAATGGCGGCAATTGGCCTTGCTTGTTATGGGAATTTACGGCTGCGGCAATTTGGACGGGACGCGAAGATTTAGCCCACCTAGCAGTTCACCAAGCTGAAGACCGTTTGTACAAAGATCAATGGCCCGAATATTATGATGGTCGCAAAGGAAGTTTAATCGGACGGCGTGCGAATTATTATCAAGTGTGGACAGCGACGTCGCTTATTTTATCCAAACGTTTATTGGAGGAACCAGGTAGTATTGATTCGTTTAAAGCCGTGTTATTTACCTAACTTTGCTGCAATAAACACACGGCATGAGCGGCGATGCCTTCTTCACGTCCGGCAAAACCTAATTTCTCCGTGGTCGTGGCTTTCACATTGACCTGGTTTATTTCAATTCGACAATCTTCAGCAATATGTTGTCGCATGGTTTGAATGAACGCTGCCAGCTTTGGTTGCTGCGCGATCACTGTCGAATCGATGTTATTAATTTGATAACCCAAATCCGATAGTTTCTGCACCACATCTTGCAATAATAGTCGACTATCAATATTTTTAAATTCTGCGGCATTATCCGGAAAATGTTTACCTATGTCGCCCAACGCTGCAGCACCTAATAAAGCATCGCAAATTGCATGTAATAAAACATCAGCATCAGAATGACCGGCTAAGCCCTTGTGATAAGGAATTGATACACCACCGATAATTAGCGGACGTCCTTCACAAAATGCATGCACATCGTAACCATGGCCAATTCTCACGCTTGCTCCTTTGCTTGTCGTAGAAATATACTCGCTAAGACTAAATCCTGCGGATGGGTTATTTTAATATTATCCGCCCGACCTTCCACCATCAAGGGTTCATGACCTGCGTGCTCCATCGCTGAGGCTTCATCTGTCACTAAATACTCATCGGCCAAAGCTTGCTGTAGTGCTTGTTTCAATTCACCTAAACGAAAGATTTGTGGCGTTAGCGCGCGCCACAAGCCGGTACGATCGATGGTTTTTTTAACCTTTTGCTGCTGACAGAATTTTAAGGTATCGGCTACCGGCAAACCCAATAGCCCACCTTGTTGACGTTCGGCAGTTTGTTCGATGAGTTTATCAATATCGCTACTTTGTAAACAGGGACGGGCCGCGTCATGCACTAAAACCCAGTCGCTATCGTCTGCCAACGATGATAAAAACTCCAGTCCATTTAATACAGAATGACAACGTTCCTCACCACCCCTAGCAATGGATAATTTTTCATGATTTAGCGCTAAACCGGGCCAATAGCTATCTTCAGGCGACAAAACTAAAACAACACCTCGCATGCGCGGATGTGTTAAAAATACATTAGCGCTATGTTCAATAACTGTCGTATCTAATAAAGATAAATATTGTTTGGGGCGATCGGCTTGCATGCGTGCCCCCACCCCTGCGGCGGGAATAACAACCCAGTATTGATTCATGGTTCAATGACTTGGTAAAAAATTTCGCCCTTGCGAATCATTCCTAGTTCACTACGAGCGCGTTCTTCAATTGCATCCAAGCCACTTTTTAAATCCAATACTTCGGCTTCTAAAGCTTGATTGCGTTTAGCCAGGGTTTGATTTTCCATTTGCTGGCCGTTGATCAACTGTTCCAAGTCCCACAAACGCGGTAAACTTCCCTCGCCAAACCATAGGGCAAATTGCAAAACCAAAAACAAACTGAATAAGCTGATATTAAACGGTTTCATGCGAAATATTATAGCGTTAAATATGCCAGATTGCCTATATTGTTCGACCCATGCATAAACAATGAATGCTTATTTTATAAAATTCTGTCGATAATATAATAATTCTGCAATCGACTCTCGAATATCATCCATCGCCAAATGCGAACCTTTTTTCTCAAATCCATTATAAACATCCGGTGCCCAGCGAAACGCTAACTCTTTTAAGGTAGAGACATCTAAATTGCGGTAATGAAAATAGGCTTCCAAATTTGGCATTAAACGCGCCATAAAACGACGATCTTGGCAAATACTATTGCCACACATGGGCGATTTCGCTTTATTCACATAGCGTGAAACAAAATCTAAGGTTTCTTGCTCAGCGCGGGCACTGTCATAATCGCTGCTTTTTACACGATCAATTAATCCCGATTGACCGTGTTGCCGTGTGTTCCATTCATCCATGCCATTGAGAACAGCTTCACTTTGACGAATGGCGATAACTGGACCTTCGGCCAATGTGTTGAGGTTCTGATCCGTCACAATTGTTGCAATTTCGATAATAACGTCGTTTTGTGGGTCCAAACCCGTCATTTCTAAATCTATCCAGATTAAATTCGAATCGTGTTTCACACTGACTCCTTCACGGCTAATTTAATCTCTTTATACCTTATGTGGAATACTAGGTCTATGCTTAGAAAACTTGCATAAGCTTATAGACTCCGATAGGGTTGCGGCAGGTTTTTAGCATACATTCATTATGGCAAAACGTAAATTAAACAAGCGCCAAGCCTGGCGAATCGAAAAAATTCAGCAGGAACGTATTAAACGTCAACAGAAAAAGTCCATTCACCTGGAAGATTTGAACGATGACCTAGGCAAAGAAGAACGTGGATTGATTATTGCGAATTATGGCAATAATTTGATTGTCGAAGAGCAATCCGGACAACATATTCGCTGCCAAGCGCGGCAAAACCTCGGCGCTATTGTTTGTGGCGACCAAGTGGTGTGGCAACGCTTACCGAATGATGAAGGCGTGGTCGTGGCCGTATTGGAGCGCTTAAGCTTATTGGAAAAACCGGGGCCACGCGACACACTTAAACCGGTAGTTGCCAATATCGACCAGATTTTTGTGTTCTCAGCGATTCGACCTCAATTACAATTTAGTCTGATTGATCGCTATTTGGTGAGTGCAGAATTAGCACAAATCAATGTAATAATCGTGTTAAACAAAATTGATTTAGTGCCTTTAGAAGAAAAACATGAAACCGATCACTTGCTCGATTTATACCGGGACATGGGTTATGACGTCATTTACCTCTCAATTAAACAAAATATTGGCTTTGAGCAACTACAAGCGAAACTGCAAAACCAAGTCAGTATATTGGTTGGCCAGTCAGGTGTAGGTAAATCTTCAACTATAAAAAAACTATTACCGGATTTGGACATTCAAATTGGCGCACTTACCAGTAAAAATGAACTCGGTAAACACACCACCTCGGCTTCACGACTTTATCACTTACCGACCTCAGGCGACATTATTGACTCGCCAGGTGTGCGGGACTTTGGGCTTTGGCATTTAAACAAAAATCGTATTATTTATGGCTTCAAAGAATTCAGACCATTTATTGGTCAATGCAAATTCAGCGATTGTTCACATACCCATGAACCTGGTTGTGCATTGCTGCAAGCCGTGCAAGACGGACACATTCACCCGCGGCGCCTGCAAAGTTATTTTCACATCATGCATACGATTGTTGAAAAAGAAAACACGACTTGATTTGAAACGATTAAGAATGGGTGCAGGACTTATTAAGACAATAACAAGCGTTGCAACTCTGCCATTTCATCGTGGGCTTCTTTGAGTAACTCGACGCTTGCACCTTCACCAAGTTTAAACACTGGGAATTTGCCAAATGCCGGCAAGTCCTTGAATTTTTCTGGAACTGCAAATCGGTCTTTTTGACCAAAACTCGCATGAATTTGTGCGATCAATACCACATCAACATAATCAGGTTTTTTTTCACCTTTTCGTTTCCAATGATCGGCTTCGCGTATAACTTGAACAAATTCGTCCTCAAATCCCCAATGTTCCATAACAGCAACACCAAGATCGGTTTTTGCTAATTTACATAATTGGCCGAATTCATATTCATGTTTCAATATTTCTTCATGGCTTTCGGCATAGGTCAAAATCGGTAAAATGCCAATATTTCTTACTAAACCAGCAAGCATAGCCCGATCAGGGTCCAAGCCTGGCGTTACCCGTGCCAAAGTAAAACCAACAGCCGCGACTTTGACGCTATCCTTCCAAGTTTGCGCCATTTTTTTTCGTCCCAGTGGCAATTTGCTATTAAAAACACTTTTTAGGGCGAAACTTGTAACCAAATTGCGCGTAACATTTAAACCCAATCGCCCCACTGCGTCCTGACAATGCTCAACTGGAAATGAACCTCGATATACCGGGCTATTAGCCAATTGGATCAAACGTGCGGTTATGGGAATATCAGTTTGGATTATTTTTGCGATTTCTGCCGTAGTGGCTGTGTCTTTGTTGACAGCCTCGCGTACACGTTCAGCAATTTCGGGAAGACTAGGCAGTTCCAAGTGCCCATGCATGATCTTATCGACTACATCCGATTTAATTGCTTCCACGTCCAACATATTGAAAGAATTACCTTCTTAGAACTTCGGGAGAATGTTCCTGTTATGCATTTTCTTTGCCTGTTAATTATGGTTATTTTTTAAGCGCCCTGCTGCAGTTAATCGGTTTATTTTATGGTATATTCAACCCCCACTAGAAAAAACAATAACTGAATCCATCCACATGAAACTTTAAGTGATGAAAACACTAATGAACCGACTATTTCATGCGAGCCTAATTGGCTTTTTACTACTGACCGCCCACCCGTGGGCCACTGCTGCAAACACCGACGAACAAAAACAGTCTTATCGCTCGATTAGCGTACCTCTATGGGGCTATTCCAGTGCAGTCACTTGGCAACGTCAGCAAAGTAAGCAACGAGCTAACGTGACTTTGCTCAATATTGTGTATGATAATGTCGATGGTTTTTCCGATACGCCTGAAGATTACCCGCAGGGCTATTATTATTCCAATGACCTCAATGATTCTCAAAGTCTAAACTTATATTTGGTTTCAGGTATTAAAACTTTTTTTTCCGATAAGACGATTAGACCTTATTCTGAAATACTCGCCGGTATTGAATATACCTATCTTTATCGCCGCTATGTTGACGACTATTACGATGATGTCTCTCAAAGTTATCAATTGTATTTCGCCACCCACAACGAACATCATCTTGGATTGGTGACACTTTGGCGTATTGGCGCCGAATATTTTATTTCCGAACAATTTTCACTGGCCGGTCATGTTGGGCTGAGTCTGCGATACACCGGAATCAATTTAAGTGATGAAAAACTTTCTGATCGTTTGCGCCTGGGCACATTTAACGGCGTCATGTTAAACTGGTACTGGTAAAATTGACAAAAATCACGTCGCAAAATAGTGCTAGCATTGCTAAACTTGAACCTATTTCGTTCAATATAACTCTAGGATAAATCATGGCTATTTCTTTTGAAATTGTTCCACGTGATGAGCAAGCCACAAAAACCCAAATCGAATTCATTGGAAAACATTTGGATTTTGTAGACACGATTAATGTACCTGACTTATTGCGTTTACCCATTCGTAGTTGGGATGCAGATCAATATGTCAATCGCCAGCACTATCAGTTTATCCCCCATGTACGTTCGATTGATTTTGATTTAAAAACTGAGCGCTTACAAAAAATTATTGAACAACACCAATTAAACAATATTTTAATCGTCTCCGGTGATCCACCACCGGATATGTCACATCAAATTTATGATACGGATGTGTTGGATTTAATTAAAATCATTCGCGCGGATTTTCCCGAGATCAAAATTTTTGCAGGTTTCGATCCTTACCGCAGCAGCATTAAACAAGAGCGACAATACATTGAGAAAAAATTCAATGCTGGTGTCGATGCAATTTTATCACAACCTTTTTTTGATATGCGTTTATTAGAAATCTATAGTGAATTTATTCCCAGCGATAAAGTCTATTGGGGCATTAGTCCCGTGGTCACAGACAAAAGCAAAGCCTATTGGGAAAAAATGAATCATGCAATTTTCCCAGCCGATTACCAAGCAACCTACGACTGGAATATTGAAACCGCCAAAAGAATTTTAGAATTCGCCACGGATCAAGGTAGTCATGTTTATTTCATGCCCATACGCATTAACCTGGAAAGCTATTTTTTACCTTTACTCGACATGGCTAGAAAATTAATCGGCAATACCAAGACTTAAACTTTTCATGGCTTTAAGGTCGATCAAGCGTTGCGAGATACGCTACAATACCCTTGCGCTCACTCGACGTTGCGGATACGGGTATCATGGCTTGAATTGCGGCTAAAGTATTTACCCAAAGATTCAAATTGAGTTAATTTTATTTATGAGTGAATATTTTTTTATTATTCAGAATGTAAAAGAAAGTATTTGCTGTGTTACCAATACAATAGCTCATGCAAAATCTGATTATATAAATCCAATTACAGTATATTTTATATTTTTGAGCTAACCCATAGTTAGTTATTGCGAAAACTCGTCACAAATATTCATGCCTTCTTGTAAAATTTCTTCATTTAGAAAATCTTGACCACCCCCCAAATGACTTATGGATTTACTACACTCATTGATAGCGATTAGTGTTGCATCGTTTTTCATTTTTTCAGCGAAAGCTTTAGCAATTTCAAACGCTTTTTTTACTCGACCTGCCTGGCAAAGTTGGTGCACCTCTGCCTCTATTGCTTTGGATTTTTTTTCCAGCAATTCTAGCTTCTTTATATCGATAGTCTGCATGCATTTCTGCATTTTCTCCATATCCATCATCATCTGTTGCATTGCCTCGCCTGCCGCTCGATTGTCTTGTTCGGCATGGGTGGCGAATGGCAGCAAAAGTAATATAAAAACTGTAATTCCTAGTTTCATTTCAGACACCTCTCATACTTCAAACACTATTGTTATACAACAAGAGTGCAACCAATAATCACAGTAGCACAAATTTAATTGATCTGAACACTATTTTAAATAGCCTAGGGCAATAGTCAGATAATGCGAACCCTTATAAGGCATAGTACTCGTGAGCAACTGTTGCTGCATTTGAGACCTGATGAATTCTTAGTGATGATGAAACTTTGTCGGAATAACTCAATTCGATCATTTAAGCTCAGAGTATTCCATAGATTGTTTCTTGTTTTTATGACATAGAGAATCAAACTTTCAACAAGCAACTTGACATTTATATGCTGTCTTTACCTAACAATAAATAACTATTTCTACACATAATTTTTTCTATGGCCGGTTGACCTATATTGGCTATGCAAAAAAAAGCCGCGCTACTGAGCACGGCTTTGGTAATCACTAAAGCAAAAATTACTTTAAATTATAAAACGCATCAGCACCAGCATATTTGGCTTTAGCGCCTAAGGCTTCTTCAATGCGAATTAACTGATTATATTTCGCCAAACGATCGGAGCGTGACATGGAGCCAGTTTTAATCTGACCCGCATTGGTGGCCACTGCTAGATCAGCAATTGTGGTGTCTTCGGTTTCACCTGAACGATGCGAAATTACCGCCGTGTAATTTGCTTTTTTCGCCATATCGATGGCTGCCAAGGTCTCACTCAAAGTACCGATTTGATTCACTTTGATTAAAATTGAATTACCGATGTTTTTATCTATACCTTCTTGTAAAATCTTGGTATTGGTTACAAACAAATCATCACCCACCAACTGAACTTTGTCGCCAAGACGAGCGCTTAGTTTGGCCCAGCCATCCCAGTCACCTTCGTCCATCCCATCTTCGATAGAAACGATAGGATACTTCTCGACCCAATCAGCAAGAAACTCAACAAACTCTTCACTGGACAGTGATTTATTTTCAGAGGCAAGATTGTATTTACCGTCTTTGTAAAATTCAGAACTGGCCACATCAATTGCCAAGACAATATCTTTGCCCGCTTGGTAACCTGCGTTTTTAATACTTTCAAGAATGACTTGAATCGCTTCTTCATTTGATCCCAAGTCTGGCGCAAAACCACCTTCATCACCAACGGCTGTATTCAAACCGCGTGCAGATAAAACTTTTTTCAATTCGTGAAACACTTCAGCGCCGTAGCGTAAAGCCTCACTGAATGTCGGTGCGCCCACAGGCATAATCATAAATTCTTGTACGTCGACACTATTATCAGCATGGGCGCCACCATTGATAATATTCATCATCGGTGTTGGTAATAAGTGTGCATCATCACCACCAAGATTCGCGTATAGCGCCTTGCCATTGGCAATCGCTGCGGCCTTGGCATTGGCCAGAGAAACCGCTAATAAAGCATTCGCACCTAATCGACCTTTATTAGGCGTGCCGTCGAGGTCAATCATAATTTGGTCGATTTGTGCTTGATTATCACAATCTTTGCCGATCAAGGCGTTTTTGATTTCGCCATTCACATTGGCTACAGCATTTAAAACACCTTTGCCACCATATTTGCTTTTATCATCATCACGTAATTCCACGGCTTCGCGGGAGCCGGTGGACGCACCAGAAGGTACAGCGGCGCTACCGACCACGCCATTTTCTAAAATCACATCGGCTTCTACTGTTGGATTCCCCCTGGAATCAATTACTTGTCTTGCTTTAATATCCGCTATCTTGGGCATGTTTTCTCCACTATTACACTTCGGTTTGATGATTTTCTGCTTAGACTTGTAGGACTGGCCCTGCGCAACTCAAAAGTCTTAAGCAGGACTTAGCGCAGGCGGGGGCATTATCGCGAAAAATCGCCTTCAATGAAAGGCTTTGCTTTAATAACTCGGTCAATTTCGAGCAATTGTGTCAATAATTCCCGCATTTGCGCTAATGGCCAGGCATTAGGCCCATCGCTTAGGGCTTTTTCGGGATTGGGATGGGTTTCCATGAATAATCCAGAGACACCCGCGGCAACGGCGGCGCGGGCCAGAACCGGCACAAATTCGCGTTGCCCACCCGATGAACTGCCTTGCCCTCCGGGAAGTTGAACCGAGTGTGTGGCATCGAATACCACTGGACAGCCGGTATTGCGCATTACTGCCAAGGAGCGCATGTCGGAAATTAAATTATTATAGCCAAAACTAGCACCACGCTCGCATACCATGATTTGTTTATTACCCGTGGCCAAGGCTTTATCTGCTACATTTTTCATATCCCATGGCGCAAGAAACTGACCTTTTTTAATATTCACGGGTTTGCCCGTTTTCGCCACGGCCTGGATAAAATTGGTTTGGCGACAAAGGAAGGCCGGAGTTTGCAAAACGTCTACCACTGAAGCCACTTCATCCAAGGGTGTATCTTCGTGCACATCGGTCAACACGGGTACCGCGATTTCAGCCCTTACTTTTTCAAGTATTTTCAAACCCGCTTGCATACCGGGGCCGCGAAAGCTTTGATGTGATGAACGATTAGCTTTGTCGAACGAGGATTTATAAATAAAGGATAATCCCAAATCTTGACACAAGGTTTTTAATTGCCCGGCGGTTTCCATTGCCAGTGTTTCGCTTTCGATGACACAGGGGCCAGCAATTAAAAACAATGGTTGATTTAATCCGACTTCAAAGCCACATAAATGCATTAGTGATGTTCCTTGTGGTAACCCAACGCGGCTTTAATAAACCCTGCAAATAAGGGATGCCCATCACGTGGCGTCGATGTGAATTCCGGGTGGAATTGGCAGGCAACAAACCAGCGGTGCTCAGGAATTTCTACCATTTCCACTAAACTGCCATCAGCAGAAAATCCGGAAAAACGCATCCCAGCTTGTTCCAATGCATCAAGATACTTGTTGTTGAATTCATAGCGATGGCGATGACGTTCGTGGATTTCATCTTCACTGTATAACTCACGGGCGATGGTACCTGCTTTGAGTTTGCATAATTGCGAACCTAAACGCATGGTGCCGCCAATATCGGAATCCTTGCTACGTTTTTCGACTTTGCCTTCCTTGTTGACCCACTCTGTAATCAAACCAATCACTGGGTATGGCGTATTTGGGTCAAATTCAGAACTATGGGCATTAGCCAGACCCGCTGCATTGCGTGCAAATTCAACCACAGCCATTTGCATACCCAGACAAATTCCTAAGTAAGGAATATTATGCGTGCGAGCGTAATTGATCGTTTCAATTTTACCTTCCACACCACGCTCACCAAATCCACCAGGGACTAAAATCGCGTCCACATCGGCTAATTGCTCGATGCCTTGTTCTTCGATTTTTTCCGAATCGATATAACGAATATTAATTTTGGTGTGATGGGTAATACCACCATGCACTAAGGCTTCGGACAGGGATTTATAGGCATCTTCTAAGTGAATATATTTACCGACCATGGCGACGGTGACTTCGTCTTTTGCATTTGCCATAGTCTCCACCACACGATCCCACTCATTTAAATCAGCCGGTGGCGCATTCAAGCCAAATCGTTTGGCGACGATTTCATCCAAGCCTTGCTCATGTAAAACCCGAGGAATGGAATAAATATTGTCGACATCATAGGCGTTAATAACCGCTTTTTCTTCCACATTGGTGAATAAAGCGATTTTACGTCGTTCACCATCGGAGATCGTGCGCTCGGAACGGCACACTAGAATATCCGGCTGAATTCCAATACTACGTAATTCTTTGACTGAGTGCTGAGTCGGTTTGGTTTTTAACTCACCTGCGGTTTTCACATAAGGCAATAAGGTCAAATGCATGAACATGACACGATCACGACCTAATTCGATACCTAGCTGGCGAATAGTTTCTAAAAAGGGTAAAGACTCAATATCACCCACGGTGCCACCAATTTCCACTAAGGCAACATCGGCTCCCTCGGCACTGGCCATAATTCTGCGTTTAATCTCATCCGTGATATGTGGAATGACTTGCACGGTTGCGCCTAAATAATCGCCGCGACGTTCTTTGCGAATCACGGTCTCATAAATACGCCCGGTGGTGACATTATTTTGTTGGGTCATGGTATGACGCACAAAACGTTCATAATGCCCCAGATCCAAATCGGTTTCCGCCCCATCGTGGGTAACATAAACCTCGCCGTGCTGAAATGGGCTCATGGTGCCAGGATCGACGTTTATGTAAGGGTCTAATTTAGCCATGGACACTTTAAGTCCACGCGCTTCCAGAATTGCGCCAAGAGACGCTGATGCTATACCTTTGCCCAAGGCAGATACAACACCACCAGTTACGAATATAAATTTCGTCATTGTGACTTCTTTGTTGGGTGGGGAGTTACGGAATGCCCTCTTTCCGTAAACTTGAACCCCGAGGGATTAAGCTAGGACGGGATAACAGACTAGCAAAACTTGATGTTTTAGACAATGGAAAATTAAGCGGAATCGCACGACTGGAGTAGAAAAATGACATATATTTCAGCCGCAAACGTTTAGCCAACTAGACAAGAAAATCACTTATTTCAAGCCCAAGGACGGATATTTATGTAAACAATGCAATGCGTGCAAGCTACCTTTGCCCTGATTGACATGGCCACTCCAAATTTCAGGCACCCAAGAATAGTCAATTTTTTCCAATAATCGAAACAAAGCATCAAAATCAATATCACCTTCATTCACTTGCACGCCTTCACCATCAATGCCATGGGCATCGGAAATATGACAATGGCGTATATATGGCAAAATGGTCTTGGCATAATCGGTCAAACGGGTACCCGCATAATTACAGTACAATTGCGCATGGCAAACATCAAACGTCATACCCAAAGACAAGGATTTGCAAAAAGCGGCCATATCCTCGGGACGCATAAAGCCATATTGAAACCACTGACCGCCTAAATACCATGGTCGTGGTGGTAGGTTTTCCGGTAATAAATCAATATTGCTTACATCCACATCACGTAGGATTTTCTCAGCACGCATGGTCATGGTTTTGCAATCCACGGGTGTATCCATGTCCAACATGCCACCCACGTGCAATACAACTTTAGCGATTGATTGTTTATAGTGGTGATTCAAGTCACGGGTTTTGATTAAGGTTTGATTGAGTAAATCAACCGATCGTTCAACCATGGACGGATCTTCTGAACACAAATCAAATAATTCCCGTCCAATGATTTCAGGGGCATGAACAATTAATTCAGTTTGTGGATTGCCTGCCGCGAAATCTGTACTTACATCTTTTTCTGAACAATGAAATTCGACGACGGGGGTATTTAAACATTCGTATTCATGATAATCGTGAAAACGACATTTCACGCCCCACTTTTTTTGAAACTTAAACTCTGGCCAATCACAAATATGAATCTCGTTTTCAAAATCGTCAAAACTTAAATAATCTTCGGCTTGTTTGTTTTGTTTAATTGCCTTGCCCAGAATTGAATCCACTTTATCAGGCGTAATGCCTTTACCTGGCGACATGAATTTAATATTGTCCAAACTAATGACATCACCTGGTTGCAAGTCCACTTTCGCAACCACTGATTTAGCAAATAATTCTTTATTCAATGTTTCCGCTTGAGTGATAATTTTCTGTTCTTTGCCTAACATGATTTTTGCTTGTTGTAATTTAGTTATCAGTTGTTTCAATTCGTGGGGCTCCAACGATGCCTTATGATCGGGGCCCAATTGTTTTTTATCGCGGGTAATATGTTTCTCGATGACTTGCGCACCCAAGGTGTAGGCCAACACCGAGGCATCAATGCCACGCTCATGCCCCGAATAACCAATCTTAGGATGATAGTTCGCGAGTGTGTTCAAATAGCGTAAGTTTAATGCATAATCAGGCGCGGGATAGGTTGACTGACAAAGAAAGACATGAAAGTCTTGGGTTTGTGCTTGAACAAACTCAACACAACGTTTAATCGTTTGATCATCCCACATGCCCGTGCTGAAAAATGCGGGTTTGTTTAAGGTTTGCAAACCATATTTAATTAGGGGCCAGTTGACCAAGTCCGCTGAAGAAAATTTAACTGCATCCAACTGCAATTGCAGTAACAAATCCACTGAATATTCATCAAACGGCGTGACAATAAACTCCAATCCCAACTCGTGAGCAGTTATCTCCAGTTGTTTCATTTGTTCAATGGTAAATTCCAATTGTTTTAACTGCGGCAATAAATAATGAAATGACCACTCGGCCGTATTCTCGTCCTCAAGTAATTTTTTTGTATATATTTTTTCTAATTCACGTTTCTGAAATTTGACCGCATCAACACCACAGATTTTTGCTTGCTGAATTAGATAAGTAGCCTCATCAATGGAACCATTGTGATTCACACCAATTTCAGCGATTACATAAAAATCGTTTTCTTGCAATTGTGAAAGTTTCGCCATGGATTAACCGGCCTGCTGCTTGTTATTCAGTTGTTGGTAATAATCGATTATACTGTTGAGAGTGTCAGTAATTGAAAATGAAAGCTTCCAACCTAATGCACGTAACTTAGAATTATCACCACGCACCGTAGCGCGGCTTTCATCTAAATCTCTCACTAATGCCTGATTGACATGCATTTGAGGTTTAATATCGATTAAACTACTAACCAATAAAATTATATCAGCGATCGACAACACCTCACCAGAGCAAACGTTATAGGTCTCACCGGGTTTCCCCAATTGCAGAATCGCCTCATAAGCTCTGGCAACATCGCGCACATCGATAAAATCTCGCTTCGCATCTACATTCCCAATGTCAATTTCTTTCGCAGCAAGCCCCTCTTCTTTAGCCACCACCATTTGTCGACAAATCGAGGGCACGACAAATCGACTATTTTGTCCTGCGCCGGTCACATTGAATTGGCGCACATAACAAATGGGTAAGCCATAGGTCGACTGGTAAAACTTGGCAGTTTTATATAAACAGGCTTTTATTACACCGTAATAATCGGCCGGTAAAATTGCCTCGCTCTCAGATTTACCCGCTTGAGTAAATCGCCCATATTCAGAGGATGAACCGACCACCAGAATTTTATCAACCCGTTTTTCTGTTTGTCGATAAACCTTGATTGCATTCAGCACTTTTAATGCTTGCACTAAATGTGAATCAATTGAAGGTTCAAGATTTTTTTCAACATCGGGCACAAAAGAAAAACCGGTGCAAATCACCACAAAATTTGGTTGCTGCTTGGCCAACATTGTCAGTAACTGGGGTTCATGATCGGGCAGTTTGACTAAAGTGCTTGCTGGAATGTCTGGATTTTTATAATTGACATAGGCAACACAGACATTCCAACCCAAGAAGTGTGAAAAATATTCATAAACATGGCGAGCAATAAAACCACTGCCAATAATTAGCACGTTTTTTTTACGAGTTGTATGTTTTGCAGCGGCCACAGCGCTTAATTCGCTCCAATATCTTGTATTGTAAGACTTCTGTTATTACACCTTTTCAGTCTGGGCTAGAAACCACTGATGCATCTCGACATAAAATAAACAGAAAATGTGATTAATCTCTTAATATAAGCAAGAGTTTGACCAGAAAAACCTAAACCAGTCATTACTAATAAAACGGTGTTAATTTTGCCTATACTTGGACACGCTTATAATTTCTACCTATGGACACATGTTAAATGCAGGCATTAGCTAATCCACATGAGTTATTGCAAACCTTATTGCAATTAAAACTCTGTGAACCCGACTCACTTAAACCCTATTACCCACGGGTACGTGACCGCGATGACGTGAGCGTCTATCGTTGTGAGCGATCTGGGGTCTATGTGCTTTCCAGTTGTGATCATTTATCAAATAAACATTACCAGGAAAAATCCGATTTTAGCTATTGGAAAAGTGGTACACGTGAAGCTGCCTTGGCAGCAACTGCTGAGGACAATCAACGCCGCTATGCACAATTCAAACATGAATGCGAAAATAAAATTTGGGCCGATATTGGCACGGGTGCGGGTGGCATTTTGGATCTAATGATCAATGATTGCAAGGAGGTTTTCTGTGTAGAACCACAAACTGCAGCGAGAACGCAACTGTTAAGTCTTAACTATTCATGTTTTTCAACGATTGAAGAATTACCTGATAATTATTTTGATATCATTACATTATTTCATGTGCTTGAACATTTTACACAACCAATCCACGCATTAAAATTTTTGTATCAAAAATTAAAGCCCGGCGGAAAACTACTAATCGAAGTTCCACATGCACGGGATATTTTATTGGAATTTTATCAGCTCGATGCATTCAAGGCATTTACATTTTGGAGTGAGCATTTAATTCTTCATAGCAAACACAGTCTGCAAACATTTTTAAGTCATTGTGGATTTTGTGATATTGATATAAATGGCTTGCAACGCTATTCACTAGCGAATCATTTATACTGGCTAAATCACAGCAAACCGGGTGGGCATCAAATTTGGTCGGATTTAACATCACCGCTATTAGATCAAGCCTATGCACAACAGCTATCCAAACTGGACATGAACGATACAATCATAGCGATGGCAAACAAGCCACGCTGAATATTTTCGTCGACAAACCACTTAAGCGCTTAACACTCAATCATTAATAGCAGTATTCAAAAGCAGTCAACAGCCAAAGAAAAATCTAGTTGTTTAGTTGGTTGTTGTGCGGATTTAACGGTAATCGTTGCTTTTTTCGCTCGAATATTCTCAAACTTATGCTGCACTGCCTAAGTTTCCAGCAATTAGAAACAAATAACTTGTTTTATTGAATCCTTGTATTGATTAATACCTATTGCGGTTTTATCCTAGTCGCTTCTATTAATACTTATAAGCTATATCATGGAGGATTGGGGTATGTTTAGAAAATCATCATTTTTTATCTTTTTATCGTTATTCACT
>JAOUJM010000029.1 GCA_029883265.1 Gammaproteobacteria bacterium | reverse complement strand
TAGTATCCTGAAAACACTAGGCTCAATTTCATATGCTAACATCAATATATTTACTTGAAATTTTTAACGAAAAAGGGTTAATCAAACTTGTCAAACAGGTGTGTTAATTTTAGCCGAGGTATATATCTTTGAATGTAGGCTCTCAAATACATATTGGAAATATACTGAGAACGATTGAAAAACACCGCAACCAATAATCGCAGTTATTACTATTTGTTATTTGTATTAACCATTTGTTGCCAATGTGTTGTGCGCAAAGAACAAAGGGAATGATATGTTTTCGACTAAAACTAAATTTAAAACGAATTGCTTTCGTCACCTCTTTATCATGGTTCTTCTGTCAAATTTCCAACCAGCATTCGCAGCATGGGAATTTGGCCGATATTCACTCGAGACCAATTCTGCGCGAGCAAATAGTTCTTTGTCTGTTAAAGCTAGAGGAAGAGATGGCCTAACCAGTTTAGACTTTGTTACAACAGTAGGCGGAATAAATTTTGAAAATATTGCAAAAGTAAACGAAATTATAGACAGACGAAATATTTCTATTTTCTACCATTCAGAAAAAGTCGATGGCGAAAGGCTAAAAGTTGAAATTGATGACAAATCCTTCTATCCATTTATCTATGACTGGCAACTAGCTCCAATAGCGAAATATGCTGATTCTGAAAACACTGCGATTGTTACGTTGTTTGGTAAAGGAGATGAACCAGGAAAATACTACTATATAGATTACCACGAAGCATTTGCGAATACTGTGATGGGCTTAAGATTACTCCATGCAGACATCTTGCTAATGGATCCCTATCAATTCAGAACACTACCAAAATCCAACAGAAAGATGGTAATGGAAAATGGCGAATACGAAAGAGATGAATTGAAATCAAGAAATGCAGCAATAGAGCTCTCAAGACATCTCAAAGACAATGAGTATCGTTCCTGGGTGTTAACAGATGTAGGCACGAGTAGCGAAGTCTCTATTGAGGATGGTAATTTCACAGTGATAGCAAACCCATATTACTATTTTTGGCAACTTGAGAAAAAGCGAATCCCTACACTGTTTGGTAACACTTATTTTAGTTCTCCCAAGGTGGTCCCAGCAGATGCAATCACGAATTTAATCAGAGAAAAGAAGAATATCATTTGGAAAGTGAATCCTTATGTTACCGATGTTGTAGAAAAAACTGCCTCCTATTCTGCTTTTTTTCGCTACATAAAAAATAATAATCGAAAAAACTGGAAAAGATTTATCAGTGACATAAAGAGAGCAAGAGTCCGTCAGATTAAAACACCGAATCAATGGAAAAAGGACATTTCTCGTTAGGGGAATGCTTTTACTATATCTAACGGGCGAATTTTTTCAGTTATACCTTACGAGAACTTTACTATGAATGAATGGATTTCTATTAACAAGGAATGGCTATTTTCTGGTATTGGAACAACTTTGGCAGCCATAATTTTGGGCTGGTTGTTTCGCAAGAAAAACACTGCATCAATCAGTGCTAAAAAATATTCCGTGGCTGCCAAAAATATTGAAGGTAGCAATATATCTATCGGTGCTACTACGAATAAGCAGAACTCAAAATTGAAACTATGACAAAGATCATTGCACAAGAAGGCAGTATTGCCGCAAAAACGATTGTTAACTGCGACATTCAACTTGGTTACTCGAAGGAAGAATATAAAGCAGATCTAGAAAATCGTGAAAGAGAAGTGACTGAACGTCTAAATGTAGAGCACGCACTTAAAACAGACCTCCTTCATAAAGATCTTAAAATTGCAGAGTTTGAAAAATTAAGTCTTAAAGAAGAAAAACATGAAATCCAGAAAAGATTAGCTTCGGTAGAAAAAAGCTACAAAACATATGTTGGTGAGTTAGAAAAACGCATCAGAGACCTAGAAAATTTCCGAGGTAGTGTTTCAGATGATCTTCTTAATCAAGCAAAAATTGCTCTGTCTCATGGTGATAAGTCACACGCTGATCGGTTGTACGTAACAATTCAAGAAGAAAGCATAAAACCAATTCTTCTTGCAGCAGAAGCGAGCTATCAGCGTGGCAAAATTGCGGAAGAGGATTTACAATTCAAGAATGCATATGAACAATTTCAAAAGGCCATTCAACTTTCTCCTGATAATCCTACTTACCTCTCCAGTGCAGGGAAACTAGCATCTAAAATTGGTCAATACAATAGCGCTATCTCTTACTACGAAAAAACACTAGAAATCTATAAATCGAATTCTGAATCCGATATGACCGCGATTGCGGATACAAAAAACAACTTGGCAATGGTCTGGAATGCTCTCGCAAACTATGACAAAGCAATCGAACTCCTACAAGATGCTTTGGCAGATGACTTAGAAAGATTACCTTTGAGTCATCCAACCATTGCAATTCGGCATAATAATATAGGCTTGACCTGGTACTCGTTAGGTCAATATAACAAAGCCATTACTCATCTCGAACTAGCTCTAAAGAGTAATTTAGAGAATTATGGCGCGCATGATCCAGAGGTTGCCGTTCAATGGAACAACCTAGGTTTATCATGGGCGGCATTGGGGAGATATGAAAAAGCGTCAAAACTATTAGAACAAGCACTACATAGTGATCTAAAGTCATATAAAAATCATAACCCAACTGTAGCAACCGATCAGAGCAATCTAGGTTTGGTAATGAAACATATGGGAGAGTATGAGAAATCAATTGAGTATTATGAGTTAGCACTAGAAAGTGATTCAAAGTACTTTGGGTTTGATCACCCCACTGTTGCAAACGATCATAATAATTTGGGAATGATGTGGAAGGAATATGGTGACTACGAGAAGGCAAAAACCCATTTGGAACTTGCTCTTTCAAGTGACCTGAAGACGTTTGGCGAAAATCATCCAATTGTAAAAAAGGAAAAGGAATACTTGAGACAGGTTAATAGCATATTAAATCGCAAAGGTAATATTAGCGAGTTTGCCAAAATGACCCGATCGCTTCACTAATAGAAAGGGATTCTTACGATATTATGAACGGCAGCTTAGAGGACACATTGCTCGGCATCTTGAATCAGGCTCAATCTAATGAGCAACTAGTATCGTCATTCGCTTTGTCGAATCAATCTTTGTTGGATGTCAATCTTGCGTCCGATATTATCAATTTTCGTAGCAGTACGCCCAACCAACACTTTAGCTCATTGACGGAACTCACATCCATTCCATCAATGACTCGTGAAATTCTTGAAAAACTTTTATATGTGTTTCCTTTAGACTTGGATTGGAACCAAGACAACAACCCAGTGCTCCTCTTACCGATTCGCTTAGAAACCCGTTTCATTTACAATGAGCAGCTTAACTCCGATGAACTATTGATTCGCCTTTATCCCGACCAAATTTTCGTTGATAGTTTAGAAGAAAACTTATCACCACTCGAACTCGATGCCGGCCGGGCTTACAAGTCTAAAATCTCTGCAGTTCCAGTTAATGATGCCAGCTTTGAAGAGATCCGACGTGAAGCATGGCGCGAGCTTGCAGGTGTACTTGGACCTGAACGTGCTAGCTGGGTTACTCACTTAATAATGAAGCATGACGATATTGAACAAATTGCAATAACCCAAGATCAGGACACAGACTTGTTGTCCTCTCCTCAGTTAATTGCATTGCCTGACCGATTTGAAGTATTCGCTTACAAAAATGGTAAATGTGTTTGCCATATCGTGGGCAAGACACTTTTTGGCGATTTCACACTATTGGATACATCAGACCCAGAAAGAAACGGTTTGTTTGCTGGTAATGCCAAGTGGATGGTTGATTTTAACAATGCTGAAACTCGCGGTATGGGTGTACGGATTTTACCTTCTGATCTTGAACAAGGTGCGACGTTGCAGGAAGGGTTTGATCGGATAGTAGCCGTTGGTATGCGCTCATCTGATGCCGAAACTGGTCAAAAGTGGCTACAGCAGATAATTGAGAAACACCATTACTCAGACGGCTTGGCATTTTTAAAACAGGGCACACCAACAAATAACACAGAAGAAACAAACTCGGGTTATTCAGAGTCGAGCGAGGATATTGAAGATTGCTATAACACCGAGATTTTAGGTCCTGCATTCTGGGAACAGCATGTAACTGATCCCCGAACAAATGCACAGCGGCTAGCACATGCACTTGGATTCGAACAATCCGCTGGTATTTTTCGATACATACAAAATGCAGACGACACGACCGATGCCTATGCTAAAGAACTTCAAACCACACTTTGGCCTGTGACCGGTGAATACTTCATTCGCTTTATGTTGCCAGATTTACTTTCTGACGAAGATATAGAATTCCTTGGGCGACATTTTCAAAGACATGTCAGAGCAGCAGGTTATCTACCTACCATAAGAGTAGGTGACCAACCCTATGGCATATTACCTGTCACCAGTACTCGTGGAAAATCTCCATCGCACCCACACGGTTGGAGTTATTCGTCACTAGATTCGAACATGGGTGGTTCAAGTAATTTTGATAAACGCTTTCATACAATATTAGCCAAGCTAAAAACCGAGTGGCTAAAACGTGCTAATAATCCTGATCAAGTTCCACGGGTTAATGGCCAAGCACAATCCACCAACGATGATGACAATACTAAAGCTGATGACGAGTTACTCAGGATTTTGGCCATGGAACCGGTATCCCAAAGTTATCGAACACGACCCTTTATGAATGATCACTTTGTCGGTTGGTTAATTACGGGTTTGCGTGAAGAAATGTTTAACCCCGTAACCGCTATTGGAGATGAGGAACGAGTTGATGACGAACTGATTGCAGAATTAGGCATACGCTCGAGTTTACCCGATGATCATAAAAGAACAAGTACGACATTAAAATTAGCAGAAAGATGGGCCAATACTATCCCAAAACAACGCGAGGCACAGATTGAGAATTGGCAAAATATTGTCGGTGTCAACAAACAAAAATTTAAAGACCTACCATTGCTCAAACTACTAGGCTGGTGGAATGACTCAATCCTGGATCGCGAGCTAGTGCAGCATAAAGCGACTAATTCGAGTTCTGAAGAATTACCGATCACCTATCTTAGAAATCTGTGCAATCAGACGATTGATTCCGAAAATGACTCAAATACCCTGTTACGTGACCTTTTGATACGATCTGTAAAACTCGTTAGCGAGTCTGAGTCACCCGAGAAACTTAGCGAAGTAAAACAAGCACTATGTCGCTTAACCGATACATTTTTGTTAGATTTTTTCAACAATGCAACAAGTGCTGAACAAATTGTAAAATCAATTAAAGATGATCCTCTATATGGCAGCGCTGCTCCGAACGCAATTGGCATCACATTACCAACAGCAAAACGTATTCTTGAAACAAGAAATGCTTTGTCTCACAAACGTTTTACATCTGTAGAGCAGTTAAATTCGATTCCAGGTGTCGGAGAAGATACTTGGCATGACATCCTATTTAGCTATCCGGATAAACAACCCAGTCTAAACTTGGATTATCAACTGCGCCAGATATTCGATTTATTTACCCATCGCTTAGACGCATGGATTAGCTCACTTGCAAGCAAACGACTTAAAAGTATGCGTGAAACTGAACCATCGGGTATCTATTTAGGTGCTTGTGGATGGGTGGAAGATCTCGTTCCTGATCAAAATGACCGAGATAGCGATGGATACTTACATACACCCTCGCAAGCTCAAGCAAAAGCGGCAGCAGTGCTGCACAATGCTTATCTAACCCATGAATACGAAACAGCGCAACAAAACAAAGTCAGTCCGTTTAATATTAATTTGAACTCTGAACGAGTACGTCGTTCATTGCGTATTATTGAAGGTATGCGCCAAGGGCAGCCACTCGGTGCTTTGCTTGGTTATCAGTTTGAACGTAATCTACATGAACGACAACTTGACCAGTACATAGACGATTTTAGAGAAGCCTTTCCGCTAGTCGCTGCTAAAGAAACCGCGTTAGCCGATGGTGAAAGTATTGAGGCGGTCGGCGCTCGTAATGTCGTTGATGGTCTTGCACTGATTCGTTGGAAAGAACGTGTAGACAAGGCCAATGCCGGTGAAATCCAAACTACCCCACCAAAAGATTTACCCCAAATTCAGGCATTACTAAATACAAATGAAAACACCCATGTCGTCGTGCTAATCCCACAAATCCAAGCAATACTTGATCGGCGAGCGACAACCCAAACAACTGAGCTCAGTAGGCAGATTCAAACACTAGTGGAAAACAATTCACATACTTTAGCAACAAAGTTAGCTGATGAAATTCAAGATTTACTCGATCAACATACCGTAACGCATACGACCGAACTGAGCAGAGAGATTCAAGCCTTACTCAATAGAATCACCGGGACGCATGCGAAAGCGTTACGTACCGAACTAGTCGGTTTGCAAAATAGCATTGACGCAATTGGCGATTTACTGAGCTATGAAGGCGTTTATCAAGCAGCACAAGGTAACTATGAACGGTCCAGTGCAGCCCTGGATGTGCTTTCTGCAGGTGCATATCCCCCAGAAATTGAATCCATCAAAACACCAACATCTGGAAAAACGATAAGTCACCGAGTGTGTTTATTATTACAAGAACCAGAAAAATCACAAACTGGCCCACGTGCCATGGCCGAACCCAGAATCGCGGCTTGGTTTTCAAATATTTTAGGTGAGACAAATAGCATTTCTGCCGAATTTGATTTCAAATCAGAGCGACTCAATATCAACGATGCCACGCTCAACGAGCTAGAGAGTTTACCCGGAAGTGACGATGATACTGCAGAACTCATTATTGAATATCGCGATAAAAATCGACCACTAGAGACGCTGGATGAGCTAGACAATATTAGGCCTGCTCACGATGACGATGACGACGATAGAGAAGAACGCCACGAAGAAAAGCGAGACAGAGATCACAAGAAAAATGAAAGAAATGATAAGCATCGAGAAACGATTAGTTATTTAAAACGGTGGCTACGAACAGGTATTGACACGACTGAAGAACAATACTACGAACGCATTAACATCAATCATGCATCAATCGATGAGCTGAGGCTATTAAAGGGAATAAAGAAGAAGGAAGCGCATGCAATAATCCGCAACCGCCCTTTTGCCCGGCTCCAGGACTTGCGGATTGTGCATGATTTAGAAAATGAAGACATCAATCGAATTCGACCATGGGTCACCACAGGTACTGTCACACTAGAAACGCTAAAAATTGATGCCGCAGACTTATTGTATATCACTGCTGCCTTACCCAGCAGTTTAGATAAACTTGATATTGTTAACGAAGATTCAATTGATGATCCTTTGTTTTTTGAATCACAACGGCTGAATATTAACCTAGCCTCCAGAGACCAACTTGCTCAACTGCCTGGCATCAACAAAGGCGTGGCAAAACAGATTGTCAAATACCGCGATCATGAAGGCCTCTTCCAAAATCTCGATTCTCTAGAACGGATCTGGCACCACGATGACGATCATGAGGAAGATGACGATGATTCTGATAACAAAGAAAAATGGCATTTTCTTACCCAACTTCTTAAACGTTGGGTGACAACGGGTAAGAACCTTCACGAGGAGCCTTTCTATGAACGAATTAACATAAATGCCGCTCCGATTGAAGAGCTGACATTACTGCACGGCATTAGCAAGAAAAAAGCCGAACAAATTGTTAGTAATCGTCCTTATGCGAGTGTCGATGAGTTAGTGAATATTCGTGGCCTAAAACAAAAAACCATCGATGAATTAAAACCCTGGGTTTCGACCACCACTAAAACCAAATCTGCTTTCAAAATTGTATCGAATCAAGTCCAAGCGGAGGACACCGAGCTTGAATTGCGCATAAAAAACTTTGTACGAACGGAATATCATCTTCCATCCGATCTACCCATTGAAACCAATATCTGGGGCAAACAATATTCTAACAATAGTATTGGAGACACTATTCAACTCGCGCAGAATATTTTCACGACTCTGGGCGTTGGCAGTATGTTACGTCCTGATTTCTTTGAACTACCTTCCATGGGCACCGAGGCGACTTATAACCAAGATGATGTTGATGAACTACAACAACGTGTCGCGCAAGCACAAACTCAGATATGCAGACTCATCCTCGCGTTAAACGATGATACAGAAATACAAAAAGAGTATGAAGCGTTGTGTCCAAATGCAGCGCTTCATGAAATACCCCCTAAACATCGACACAGGAAGGATGATGACGATGAATTTGAAGACGATGACAAGCATAGAGAAAAAGATGACGACGATCATGAACATCACCACCATAGACTTTTGATTGATACACTACTCGCGGCAAGCCGTTTCAATATTCCAGAAGCAATCCCCACAGGTCCATTTGATCCAGATTTACTTGAAAAGAAAGCTTCAACCTGTAAAGAACTCATACAACGTCTACAAGCTTCAAAGATGTTAACGCCCATGCAAAGTAATGTCGATGACAAGAGCAATGACATTTCGATATTAGTGGACAGTCTAAAAGCCATCTTTGGCAATGCATTCATTGCACTTGCCACATTTAGCGCTAACAACACAAATGAACTCAAAGCAGCATTTTCACAAACACATTTCAAAACTCAATCTGCACAGCAGCGCCTTCAATTGTGGCTACAACAAGCAGCAAAAACCCACCCCAATTGTTTTGACATTGAGGACACTTTATTAACCACCCATTTGTGGCAACAAAATTCCAGCAATGCAGGAAAACCTGCATTAAGTCTTCACGTTGCCCAGTTACCCTATGATGAATCAAGCCAATGGCTAGGGCTTGATGACGACGAACGTGACTCACCAATCAATGCCGACATTGATACTGATCGAGGTGCACTTTCCATTGTTGCAGCTGTTGGTGGGGATAGTCCTTTGTCAGGCCAAGCAGAAACGACTCGCTTTGCAGGACTCGTGATGGATCAGTGGGATGAATTAATACCTTATAACAAAGTCGATACCGGTGTGAGTTTTCACTATGACGCCCCCAACAACCAAGCACCACAGTGTCTACTGCTTGCAGTACCCAGTCAACGCAATGAAACTCCGCAACGTTGGCAAATCGCCGAATTGGTAGAAATCATAAATGACACCATTGACTTGGCGAAAATCCGAGCGGTGGACCCCGATGCCATGGGTGAGGTGAATCCAAGCACTACGGAAAATGATAATGCTAGCAGTGCAGGCGACGCTGCGAATGCAAATAACGCCAAACAAACAGTTGAAGGTGTAGGTCTCATGTTTCCCTCACTACTATTCCCGGTCGATCCAAATAACCAAAGTTGGTCAAATGCAGAAATTGCCGATTCAGTCCCAAGTTGGCTACATTCCTTGAAAGAGCAGGAGCAAAACGTTTGTCAGACCGGTGAACTTTCATTTGTCGGTGGGTTGACTCAACTCGCAGTCGACAATGAGATTGATGAACCCTGGATTTTACAAAACCATGAAAGTTATCGCGCTCAAGATTATGCAAGAGGCATTTTCTTAGCTGAATTAGCATCTGCGACTATAAAAGTTTTCGGCACTACCGGCACAATTGAAACAGATAATCTTTATGTTCAGCACTATGAAGTAACCTCCTACCCGCCTACATTTGTTGAGGTAACAGTAACGGGAACTCTCGGAGTGATAAGTAGTGAAAATAACAACGAGATTACTCTTACACGAGAAAGTGAAACGTATACCCTCCAAGGCAGTTTAGTTTATGAAGTTAGTAAACTTGTACCGGGCAAGCTAAGTATCACAGGCAACAGTTATAGTGAAGATGGGATTTCCAAACTCTGGATTGATAGCTATACCATTCTTGAAGTAGGTCCCCCTGCCTCACCCGCAACAGCCATCGGAACGCTGTATGAAGATGTTAATGGATTCTATTTATTCGACGCCGATGATCAGTCAATTTATTTAGATGGCGAATTTGATTTCAATAAAATGGCAAGTTTGCTCGATAGCACCGTTTGGATCAAAGGCATCACGGGACATCAAGGTGATGTTGAACATCCCGGAGCGGCTAACGTCTCAGTGGCCTCGTTTGGCCAACGCCGCTCTGACGAATCGCTAATGACCGGTATTTTATTTGAAAATGAAACCGGACTGTCTTTGCTCGACGCGAATAATCAGCCCATTTATTTAGACTCAAGCGATGAACTCGAAACGATTCAAACCCTAGTCGGTAACACGATCTATATATTTGGAGTCAGAGGCCAACGAGGCGATGCAGACAATCCTGGCCCGCAAAATATTCAGGTATCGAGTTACGGGTTGATGAATCCTGATGAATCCATTATTGAAGGTGCACTCAACCAAGACCCAGATGAAATCGGTTTGTATTTGCAGCAGGAAGACGGTGAAAAATGGTTTCTGGATGGAGACGAATTTGACGAGACAAGTTTACGCACAATGCTCAGCAAGGAAGTTTCCATAATCGGCACAAAAGGATTTCGTGGCACAGATGAGTTTCCTAAAGCTCCTAACATTATTGTTACAGATTTCGACGAACACCCGCCGAGTGAAAAATATTTGATAGGTGTTGTGTTGGATGATTTTGCAGGGCAAGGGGTATACCTGCGTTTGACAGATGGCGCACAATATTTTCTGGACGGTGAAAATGTTCAAACGCAAATGCGAGAACAACTCGGCAACAAATTTTGGGTATACGGCGATATAGGCCATCGCGATGATGATAATCATTCAAACCCAGCCAACATAACAGTTATTCGTTCAGGGCTTTTGCGCTTGAAAACGGAAATGTTTGATTGCGTAAACTAATTTCTAACTAAAGCGGTGAAGACAGGCTATGACAACACATGAAAATCAAAACAACGCCAATGTTGATCACAAATATTGGATTCGACTGGAACCACGTTGTCGTGCGGATGATTTTTCCAATGGGTTGGAAGCCCGTATTGCCGATCCACTCTGGATGTTAACCCGTCAATGGCAAACCGGCGAATTCACTGGTGAAGACGCTGGCTCACCCATCGAAGTACTATTGGAATACAGCACTCAAAAACCGGAGTACGCACGATTAGGCAATAGTGAATCGCGCTTTGCAATCGACAAGCTTCCTTTGGAAACCATCGTCGAGCAAGAGCAATATGAACCGACGTGGCGTGAACGAATTCAAATTGCTCAGCAATTCGAGCAAATCGCTTTGTCTGAATTAGCTTCCGATGCATACACACTCATCCACGCCTGTCGCAAGCAATTTCCATTAGTCATTCCATCACGAGACCAATGGGTTGAGCTTGATTATGCCACTCGCAGAATGTTTAAGATGGCTGAGGGAAAAATTGCGGATGGAAAACATTTACTGCAAAGTCTTGCAAACAAAGAAATTGTCTTGCCGAGTGGCATAACAGAAAGCCAAGTACGCCCACTCATACAAAAATTGCAGTCCTGGTGTAAACGCATGAACATCACGCTTAACACCGGCAAACCATCTGCGTGGCGCAATCAACAACTAGACTATCGCTTTGAAATAAATCCGCCGGATGAAGACGGTGTCACAAAAAAACATCACTTAATTGCGCCGGATTATCGCAATGGTGATTTGGACTGGTATAGCTTTAACATCATCAAACCTGCTGACAATTGGCAAAAACAAGAAGTCATTAAGACCTTGCCGAATTCAATATCCATTGGCGGCACCTCACAACGTTGGTGGGCTTTTGAAGATGGTGCAACCAACTTTGGTAAAATGGATGTCAACAAACCTGATCTGGCCAAGCTATTATTAATGGAATTTGTATTGGTTTATGGTGATGATTGGTTTTCGGTGCCACTACCGGTTGAAATGCCAAACTTAGTTAAGATAAACAATCTAAAAGTAAACAATGTGTTTGGAGAAGAGATAATTATCCCTCCAGCACGATCACCTGACCCTGACCCAATGCTTCGTTTTGAGCTATTCACACTTTCACCTGCTGATCCCGATCATCACGGAATTTGTGACACCTGTGAAGCAGGTACATCGAACTTTTTGTTCATACCGCCCATAGCGGCTTATCGCGAAGAGTCCAAACCTTTAGAGGAAATTCGGTTTTTACGCGACGAAGGTGCTAACAAAGTATGGGGCGTCGAACACCATATCTTAAATGGCCTTGGCCGTCCTATTGATGGCTTTGATGCACAGCGCGAGCGTGTGCAACGGCGCAAACATGAAAATATTATTCAACTGCAAAACGAACTAATGAAAATAGAACATCAATTAGCAACATTGCAGCTGACTGAAGAAGAAAAAGCAATTCTCAATGTGTTAAGCGAAAACCTAAAACAACAATTAAGCCAACTCACAGAAGGTCCAAAGCTCAGTAATGAAAGTATCCCTCGCTATCGCCTGTCGACAACAGTACCCGATAACTGGATCCCCTTTGCACCGGTTAACGCAAGCCCTTATCTAGAGCACCCCGGCATTCGATTGCGGCGAGCACAAATGCTACGCAACAACGATGATGACGAACCGACACCGATTACTGCAATGTCGCGTTTGTTGGAATTAGAGGAAGACCCACTACTCTGGTTAGAAGAGGCCACCGTGCCTCGCTCAGGTTTACGAGTACAACTCACCGATCAACGCGTACGTTGGATTGATGGAAAAACATATGTTTGGTCGGGAAGGAAAGTCACGACTGGACGTGGTGAGGGGAGTAGTGGGTTGAGATTTGATTACTACAATAATGCATAGGCTCTAAAATGACTATCCGAAGAACCGAATCAAGAATCCCTGCTGGATTTTCTGCCGAACAGCTCGGTCAGGCAGCCATGAAAAATGTTACCACTGATTCTGGTTTAAACTTGAAGTTATCTCTTATAAGCTATCTTTCATCACCAATCCATATTAATTCAAAAACAACTTTTGCAGTATTCGTTGAAGGTGCTCCGGAAACAAGCTGGAGCGAATGGAGCTTTAGCTGGGATATAAGCATGAACGTTCCTGAATCGAAAACTATCTACAGCAAAAGTAATTTAGATTCCGGAATATATGAATTCACACCCACTGAGATTGGGAACTATACCGTTAGCGTAATTCTTTTACATAATGCAATGTATGTTGACACAATCTCTCTTGAGATATTTGTAACCGAGTCAATTCCTGTTTTGTCACGATTCAACGGTCCCGACAAGTATTCAAAAATAAATATCATTTCAAAAGAAGGGTCGCTAGCAGGAAATGACAAAATTTCTTTTCCACTTCTATCCAACTATTTCAGATACATTTACGAGGCAATTAATCCATCTATAGATTCCGACGACGAAAAAATCGACGTTCCTCCATTATTCATAGCGGCATTACTATACCAACTAAACGTTAGCGGGTATGAAGATGGAAATCAAAAATTAAAAAAATTCGAAAGCTCTCTAAATAGAGACAGTATTGATAGGGCAAAGCGCTCAGCGACACGACATGGAATAGGTTTGGCTCGATTAAAAATTCCTAGATTAGCTATGTTGATTAATAATCCAGAAACGAATTCTCCATACATCCCTTGGCAAGAGTTGGCAGACAGATCGTCTTTTTCTCGAAATGATGCCGTAACAAAATGGTATCGTCAAATAGAACTTCTCAAGAACAGTTTGGATATAAAGATAGATCTGTATAACCTTTCTCGCTTCCCAAAAAGTTGCATTCGTTTGTGTGCACTACTGACCCGTCGAATAATAGACAGACCTAATAGATGGCCAAACATTAATAGCCTGGATTTAACAAACAATCCCCTTGCTATGAAAATTATAGCAACCGAGTATTATAGGGATTGCGAGTCCACTCCTCTTCCACCTAATGCTCAAATTCCAGAGGCGACTGGCACCATAGAAAATGCTATTTCTACAATAGACTTTGGTGAAAACCTTGTTAACAACACTTTACCCATAGCTATATTAAATTCATATTTTTCTAATAATGCAAAAACATGGGGAGGAAAATACGGTTTTCATAATCTACAACTAGGCAACAAAGATGGTAACAACTCATATATTAAGGAACTTCAAGACAATCTTAAAGAATTTGGCTTTATGCTAATTGGTAATTCAGACGGAGACTTTGGCCTAAAAACAGAGTGGGCAGTTCGTGAATTTCAGATTTATGCACGAATGCCATTTGTTGCGATCTTGGATGGTACATCTAGTCTCTATGCGGATAATTTGAAATCAGTCGTTAATCATTCTCCCTATTTAGGTCCTATTAGCGGTGTAGTTAACCCAGAAACACGTTTAGCCATTGACACATGGAAGAGCAACAACTGGAAATGCCCTGTTGCAATAAGTGCCCATAATATTTTATCAAGTGGTGGTCGAGGAACTGAATTTGAAAACAAGGACAATGTTTGGAAACATGACGAAATTGGAAAATGTAAGCCTAATGTTTATGCATATGATCTGTCTGGCTGGTATGTCACGAACACAGAAAACAACTTTAACCCTCCATCTGGAGATAACTTTAATTTAATCGGAATGTATACTAAAGCTGAACTAGGTGGTCCTGTCTCATTAACAAGGAAAGGAGTTCCCTGCAATGAAAACAATAATCTAGACAGAAACCATTGTATCAGCAAGATAGATACTAAAACATTATTAAATATAGACAGAAAATCCATATTTCCAGATAGTGATACAACTAAATTACCAAGCATATCCTCTACATATAAAGTTATACGATCACTCGCCGAAGTTGAGTGTGTTGGTTATTTTGATAGCATCAATGCCTATGATCGAGCCATCACATCCATAGGCATGTATCATTGGACATTGGGCCGTCCTGACAAAATAAATTCTAAAGACAAAGTTGATGTAGATGGTGAGCTGTGTGCTTTTCTTGGTTACCTAAAAGAATCATCATCCACTGAATATGAACGTTATTTTGGGATATTCGGAATTTACCCTGACCGTGTATGGAATGGAAATGGCGCCGCATTCAGACATCCAAGACATGTTAAGTATGCTGGCTGGCTAATTCAGGAAACTGAGACAAAATTCATACCATTTCCAAGAAAAACAGAAAACAAAACAAAAACATTTGATTACCTGCATCACTGGCACTGGTTTTACCGCGTAACTATGGCCAGCCGAAGCTCCTCTGATTTACAACATAATAACTGGTATTTTTCCAGAATCCGTTTGCGCGATATGTTAAACCTACGCTGGCCTCAATTACCAGAAACTATTCCAGATGATGCCAACAGTATATTACTAAAAGATGTTTTTACATCCGAAAAAGCTATCGCTCTTTTACTAAGGGGACATGTCAACTTACCAAAGAAAATTTGCAACGAAGCAAAAGGACATGAAGGATATATAGTTACCAATGGCGCCATTGCAAAAGCATTAGAAAGATCAGTAAATACACCTAACTATAACATTGGAGGTCAGACTGTGTCATTAAATTGGAGCACCCCAGTCTCCACATGGGGTGATAATGAAGAATATGTTCTTATTGAGAAACTTAAATTACAGTTAATGCGCGAATGGCATGGTTTATCTGATGGAACGGAGGAAACCCTTATCCTACTAGACAAGAAAAAAGCCAACTTCATGGGTGTTTACAGCTACAAGGAAGAAGCAGATCCCCGCATTGAACGAAGACCTTTAAGCAATAAAAGAAAGAGCTTTAGTCTATTTTTCCCAGAAGATAACAACTAAACCACCACAGGAAATCAACATGAGCTCTCATATTACAACAAGTGACAATAATTTTGGAGATATTTTTCTCAGAGAGTCATCATCTTTCTTCAACCCTCTACTGGAATTAGACAACACAGAATCAGTTTTTGATTTATTTCGCGAATTAGGATGGATTCTTCCCAGTCAACAGATTTTTTCACAGGGATTTCCAAAATTATTGGAAAACTTAGATAGTCTTCTATCACAAATAAATCAAATACCTGACCTATACAATTCCGATCAATATGACCAACTTGCGAAAAGCATTATATCAGCCATAGAGTTAATTATTGACTCAATAGAAAATTCGAATGGAATTGTTAGCGACATTAATGATGCTCTTAGTGAATATCCCGATTTTATAACTCAAAGCGGCATAACCACTGATTTGCTACCACGAAGACTTTTTTCTTTTTTACTGTATGAATACCTAAAAGAGTATCAACAAAAAATATTTGGGGTTGCGCAATTTATAGGCGTATTAGACGAAGAAGAATTCATCGCAGAAAATATTTGGGAGCCAGTTCCAATAGGTAGTTCTTACAAAATTAAAACTGTATATTGGGATAGAATCCCTATGCTTTTTGATGCTCCTGCAGAACTAGCATTAAACGTTTATAATTGGTCTGAAAGTAGAACATTCAACTCCCAACTATTTCTTCACCGATTAAATGCTCTGCTTAGTTCATTACATATTCCGGCAGGCTTATACAAACAACGTGAAAAATTACTCACTAAATTAGGAAACCCCGAACAAACAGAAGAACTGCGCATTCCTCATTATATATCAGGTAATTGGCCTGCAACATATGTTGAGATAGGAACTTCCATTTCTCCGATTCGAAATACGAACATACAACCGGACATTGGAAATGGCTTATTCTTTTTCCCATATTTACTTGGTCTGGCTCAAGAAAGCATTAACCTACACAGGTGGAGATTAGAGTTTCGTGGTAATGCAAGAATTGGTGGAGGGTTTGGTATTGAATTGTATCCTCCCGCGCACATTCTCCTTAATCAGGATCTTTTAAGTGAGGACCCAAAGAAATCCATTGACGGCAGGCTCGAGGTATTACTATCAAGGCTAAACCAAGACAATGAACCATTTTACTTATTTGGCAAAGAAAATATATCTCATTTATCAATTCAAAGTATTAACTTTGTCATAACTATTAGCCTTCAAGATAATGATGAGGATTTTAGAGCCGAGATTAACATTGATGACTTTACAATCTGTATACAACCGGGCAGTGATGCAGATGGCTTTCTACAAAAAATTCTCGCCGGCATCAATATTAAGTCAACTAACGACCTCGGGGTAGGCATATCTAACAAAGAGGGTTTTTATTTCAAGGGCAGTTCTTCTTTAGATATCAACCTAGCCTCTCACATCGACCTTGGCCCTGTTGATATTTATGATGCGACTGTCGTTATCAGGGTTAAGCCGAGAGGTTTTGATATTATTCTTGGCGCTTCTATTTCAACTGAGTTAGGTCCTGTTACTGCACATATCATGCGAATTGGCTTAACCATTCCAATTAACTTTCCTGAAGATATTAAAGGCAACCTCGGCCCAGTTGATATTAAGGCACCGGCTTTCCTGCCTCCCACTGGGGCTGGTCTTACTATTAATGCTGACGTTGTTACTGGTACAGGCAATCTTAACTTTGATCATGATAAGGGAACTTATTTTGGCAATCTCACTTTGCAAATGGCCGACATCGGTATCAGCGCAACTGGTTTGATCACCACCAAACTCCCCGATGGCAGCAAAGGCTACTCAATGCTAGCAAACATCGGTGTCACCTTTAATCCACCTTTCCAACTCCCTTACGGTTTTACGTTAATGGGCGTGGGCGGTCTGATCGCTGTTAATCGTAGTATGGACATCGAAGCATTGCGGCGTGGTATTAAAAATCGCGCATTGGATTCCATTCTCTTTCCAGATCCCGACAAGTTGATTGCTAATGCTTCAAAAATAGTTAGTGACATGAACACTGTTTTTCCCGTCGCCGAAGAACGTTACGTCCTTGGCCCCATGGTGAAAATCGGTTGGGGATCACCTAATCTTATCACCGCTGATGTTGGGATCTTCCTTGAACTACCGGATCCAGTACGCATTGTTATTTTGGGAAAAGTCGAAGCACTTCTGCCCGACAAAAAAACTAAGCTCGCCGTGCTTCGCATGGACATATTTGGTCAAATAGATCTAGAGAAGCAAGAACTCACTTTTGAATCCGTTCTGTATAACTCTAAGTTTTTAAATTATGCTATCTTTGGCGAGTCAGCACTGGTTTTGAACTGGGGTGTGAATCCTGAGTTTGCACTTTCCATGGGTGGCTTTCATCCTCGATTTACCCCTCCTGCTCCAAGTAAGATCTTTGCCGATCTCAAGCAAATTTCGATTTCGATCAATTATGGAAAAAGCCTACAGTTAAATTGTCGCGGCTATATGGCTGTTACCCCCAATTCCGTTCAGTTTGGTTCACGAGTGGATCTCTTTGCTAAAGCTGCTGGCGCGATTATTCGTGGCAATCTAAATTTTGATGCGCTTTTCTATTTATCACCTTTCTCGTTTTCCGCACGAATCAATGCAGGCGTCCAAGTTACTTTCAAAGGCGTTTCCTTGGGCAACATCGGAATCGTATTGATTCTCTCTGGTCCCACCCCTTGGAACGCAAGAGGTAATGTAAGTTTTAAAATTGGATGGTTCACATTTAAGAAAAATTTTAACTTTACCTGGGGAAATAGAATCCAAGCACCCATTCCGGCTATCGATCTTTGGCCAGAATTCAAAGCTGCACTTAAACGACAAGAGAATTGGAGCGCTGCATTACCCGCTAATAGAAACATGGTGGAATCGTTACGATCTATAGAGGAAAAAAATATAACAGACACTACTATTGTAGTTCATCCAGTTGGACGACTCGAAGTCAGTCAAAATGTTGCGCCTTTATCCGTGGCTTTACAAAAAGCGGGCAGTGCACCTATTAAGAATTATGATCGATTCGAAATAGTTGAAATGAAAGTTGGTCAGGAAATACTATCGACAACATCGGTGGAAGAGTTTTTCTCCCGTGGGCAGTTTGAAAATCTCTCAACCGATCAAAAACTATCAGCACCTGCATTTGAAAAAATGCCGGGTGGTGTTACAACAGCTTCATCAGAAGCATGGGATATTTATGGCGAACCAGAAATACAAGTTCTAGATTATGAATCCATATTGATCGATACTGATCGCGTTAGCACTAGTTGTGATACCAGCGGTGAAAGCAATTGGGATGAGGCACAAAACTCCATCTTAAGTCTCGCACAACGCAACACGAAGTTACGTGCGGGACCACGCAAACGTTTTTCCGCACCTAGTAATAAAACGGGACTTACGCTTAAGCAAGATCGATTTGCGATTGTTCGCAAAGACGATTTGAGTCTCGCTGATCTGCCCGGGCAAACTCGAAATTCGGATCTAACGCGTATTGAGGCCGAGCAAATACGCACAGGGCTGACAAACGCACGAGAATTCATGGTGGTTCCGGAATACGAAGTCCAAGCAAGGTCTGAGCAATCGCCTATTACAAGCACAGGTAATAATCCACAGCCGGAGGCCGCATGAGCAAGACACAACATTACTTTTTGCCTTCGGTTCGACAAGGTCTCGCTAACGCAATCTCTGAAGAATCAACAGCAGCTCAGCGAGCCACCGTTAAAGTGTCACTGAACCTAAAAGCGCGCCAAAAAGGTACTGCTAATTTTGACGATGAAACGCTTGTGCAAGACGTTCAATTATACGGACCAGGCGATATTCTAGGATTTGATTCAAGAATAATCACACGAACACTCCCTACCAGCGACGTAGGCGATTTTGAACCAAATTATTTCCCACATATCGAATTTGCCGATGCTGATTTTATATGGCGTTATTCAACATTCGCGGCAAATTCTGAAAAAGGTAGTTTAAAACCTTGGCTGTGCTTAGTGGTATTGGTGTCAGAGAAATTAGGTGACATAGATGTTGAGTTCTCCGAGGGTGAACAACATGAAAAGAATTTGCCGAACTATATTGTTGTCGAAAATACCAATTCGTTGCCTAATCTAGATTTCTCTGATCGCTGGGCTCATGTGCATATCACCGCTGGCAGTGACTCCTATAGACCCTTAACTAAGGAGCAGTTAAAAAACCTACTGACTGAAAATCCCGAACGAGCGGTTTGCCGATTATTGTGCGCTAGAAGACTCGCTCCCAAAGTTAAATACACTGCGTTTTTGGTACCAGCGTTTAAAACTGGTGTATTGGCCGGTTTAGGTGAGTCGATACCTGATGGTGTAAATGCGCAAACACTCGCATGGAACTCTGCACAAACCAACATCAGATTGCCTTACTACTACCGCTGGGACTTTCGAACTGGATTACGTGGAGACTTCGAACACTTAGTACGACTCCTAGAACCCCGTGAACTTACTGAAATGGGCAAACGTGATATTGACTGCTCAAACCCTGGTTACGGCTTAAAAACTGAATCCGGAATTGGTCGAACAGTCGGACTAGAAGGTGCGCTGCAATCGCTTGATACTGAATTTAAACCTTTTGTTCCTGATTTGGATGTTGAAATTGAAGACGTCGGAGTTATTTTTAATATCAAAATCTTTCAAATTGCTAATTCTAAAATTCGTGTATCCTGGCAAACATCCCAACCTTGTTACTCATTGCTGAGGTATGGCGAATCCGATAATTATGAATATGAGAAAGAAGATACATCGAGTGAAAGGTTTCAACATCAAGTTATCGTAGACAACTTGTCCGCAGATGTGAGCTACCACATTCAAATCGTTGCCAAATTGGATAACGCCATTCTATCAGAGACTGAAGATCAAAATTTCACACTTCCATATTATGATGACTTCCAAAATAGATTAAGTGATTTATTGAATCAACCGAATACCGAAGATCTTTCTGAACGCACCGTTTTCCTATTTTCAGAAACCAATGTAATAAAGAATTTAGCAGCCACATTTATTACCTTGGGTGATAGGGCAGTGATTAAATGGACGACTGAAACCCCGCTAGGCTATCGCATTGAATATGGCCGAGATGAATTGAGTAAGTATTTTGATAGTTCAGCGCTAAACCTAACTCATGAAGTAATCTTGCCGAATTTAGTCCCTGGAAAGCAATACCTATTTAAACTTTCTGTTCAAACCGAAGATAAAACAATCATTGATTCGACCGATGGCCATTTTAAAATGCCCCCGTTGCCTTCCGTGCTTCCACCGGTATATGGTCGCTGGCATCAGGGTAAACTAAAAACGCCAGCGGATGGATCGTGTACCAAACATATTGTTAATGCAGAGAACCAGGATAATTGGTTAGACACACTCAATCTTGACCCCCGTCATCGCATGGCGGCAGGTATGGGCGCCGAAGTCGTGCGCACTCATCAGGAAGCGCTGATGGCGTCAGCCTGGGAACAATTGGGTGAAGTGGAAAAAGTTAACGATGGCTTGCGTCGAGCCCAGCTCGGGCGGGATGCATCATCAACACTGCATCGAAAAATACAAAATTTGAATACGGAAGATGCTTTGCGTGTTACATCAGTCGCACAAAAAAAGATTGTTGCCCAATTCGAAGATGACGAACAAAATGCAACCCAATTAACCGCCAAACAGTATTTGCAAAAATATAGTCGAGTGCAACAAGCCACTATGGATGCCGCATTTCGTCGTATTTCCGGCCCAAAAAACAGCATCCTAAAACGCCAGGCACGTAAAATTGGAAAATCGGTTTTTGAACTGCACCGACGTGTAGCGACACAATTAACCAAAGGCAGTCTAACTCCAGCCGGTGATGTTAAACGCCTCATTGGTGCCGCTCACATTAATGACATACATCATTTATTAACGCGTGAGCTCAACACCAGCGTGTCGTCCTTGTTTAATCTACAAACGATTGATTTCACCAAAGAGTTTTTCGGTAATAAATTTAGCGCATTTGGAAAAAATAATGAATTTGATGACACAAAAAGTGGGTTCACAGGGTTCTTGACTGAAAAACAGAATAACAATGCATCGAACGGCATGTATACTGTTCCTGCATCCCCCACCGTCGTTAAGCAAGCTGATACTAAGGATAATCCCGAAAGTTTTTTTAGTACGTTTAAGAACAAACTATTTTCTGAACTCAATCCAGAGGACGTTGCTCGCGATCGGATAAAATCACAAATACAAAATGCCGAAGAGATGGGTGAGCGATTTAACTCCATTGATGACCGTGATCCACTAGATCCGATCATGTGGGCGCCCGAGTTTCCGCAACCCATGTATGAAACCCTCAGCGATAAATCACATGCTAGCTTACTTCCTGGGGTTGAGAAAATTCCACAAAATAGTATTGGATTACTGAAAACAAACCGACGTTTTCTCGAATCTTATCTATGTGGATGCAACCATGAATTTGCAAATGAACTGTTATGGCGCGGCTTCCCAACTGACCAACGTGGCACCTATTTCCGCAAATTTTGGGACACGAGCGGTTTCTTACCCGATTCCCAACAAGGTGCCGATACCGACATAAAACCAATAACGGAATGGCAAGAAAATCAACTTGGAGAAAATCGAGCCGGTGTCAATAACGAACGCTTGGTACTTGTCATTCGCGGTGATCTTCTCAAACGCTACCCCAATGCGAACATCTACGCAATAGAAGCGGTACCGAAGAATTGCGAAGAAGGCGACACCGTTCCCGCCATGCAAGAGTATTTAGAATGTGACGCACAGAAGAAAAATGAAATATTGGCCGGTAAAAAACGAATTCTCCCTATTTTCTCCGCTACACTACCCCCTGATTTAGTTGTACTCGGTTTCCCTTTCGATCGTGAAACAGCGTGTGGTAGCGAAGACTCAATGGGTATGTATTTCATCATCGAAGAGCAAATTACCGATCCTCGATTTGGATTAGATACACCATCAAAAATAAATGGGAAACTAAGCCAATGGAGTGATTTATCTTGGTCCCATTTTGGGTTCGGCGTCGACAAGAGCGATTTCCATTATGGCGCGTTCCTAGACGCTCCACCGAATACAAATAATATTCAGGAAAACCTCAAAACAGAATGGGATGAAGCAAGTTCAGCAAAAAGGACTTGGATAACTTGGCAAAAGCCGGCACGGATTGCGATTCATGCTAAACAGATTATTCCTTTAGGTGTGCAAGAGTAAAATAGAAAGAATTTTGCAGTACGGACCTAAGTAATAAGTAGCAAATGTTATATAGGCCAAATAAGACTTTGCTGATTGTTTCTGAAGAACTATAGAAGTTAAAGATAATCAATAATAATATGATGACATCTGTAGAGACAGCCACATTGGGATGGTTTTTCACTTTATCAATGCGTGAATCTTTTTGCGTTCATCAAGTTTTTACCATTGAACTACCCCATTTCTGAGAAATATTAGAAACAAGCTGGACTTCAAGAAAACGGATACAACTCACAGCTTAGTTCGATGGATTGCAGAAACCAAAGAAAAGCAACGTATTTTAGATAGTTGTAAAGCATACATACTTATCAAGGGCTATTAAAATGGATTTCTCTTCAAAAAAATTGATAGACGATTTCAGTAACGAGACAACATTTCATTTTTTCATTGACAAACAGGTTAACGAGGTAATTGATACACTTCCTGATCCGGAATATCGCGCTGTTTTGGAAAAATCTAACGATAATTACGAGCAATTATATAGTAATCTGTATGTTTTTATTTCAGCATCTGTAATAGAATATTTTGTTATGAATATAATTACAACAAATAAAAACAATTTGAATTCGCTAGATAAGGATATAATTGATGTGCTTAAAGTACTTGAAAGTGAAAAAGGGCTTATTGAAAGAATAGATGACATAGCAGGTTATCTTGATGATACTAAAACCATATTCGGGTACTTTAAGAAAACTAGAAATCTAGGGAAATCAGATGCATCCCTCGAATCGATTCTGGAGATTTTGGAATTTTAATGGAGAATGAGGTGACTGATGAGAAAAATAAAAGAGTATTCTAATTTTGAAGACATTATAAAAAGCGTAAGTGATCATAGAGATATATGCGGCATATACACTGGTGAAGTAACTAAGGATTACGGACCCATTCTAACATTTTTTTATATCACATTTGCCTATTATGTTGAGGAGTATATGGCGTTTTTTATTACTTTCGCTTTGGTTGCCTTGTTTTGTCGTTATTTAGGATTCCAATCAGGTGTTGAGTTGGTCGCTTTTGTACTTGCGCTGTCCTCTGTCTTTGTTGTTGTTTCCTTAAAACTCAAACCGAGCCTAACTATAGTGACACCTGATAAAGTGTATTTGATAAAAAATATTAGAAAGAACAAAAAAAGTATGAAGTATTTCTATAACAGCATTGAAATATCAAAACGGAAAGATGTCGCCGGGTATTTTAAGTTAAGCAAAATAAATCCGATTTATAATTTATTATTTATTCCATTCAAAATGAATAGCGTGAAATATGTTATCCGAAGGCACCCGTTTACCTCTTATTTATTTGACAAATATTATAGTAACTATGAGATCTCATTTGGAGAACTAAAAAAACTAATTTATAGGTCAGGTGATCCTCCCCACCACTTTCGGACGCCCAGTTAAGGAGTTAATATAGCCTTAATTGGAGGAAACGATGTCAGAACAGAAAGCAAAGCGAGTCAATCGGCAACACACAGAAAGCTATAAACAAGAAGCGCTTGCAATGTCAGAACGTATTGGTGTTGCCAAGGCGGCGCGTCAGTTGGGTTTGGCCGAGTCATTGATTAATACCTGGCATGCCGCAATCAACGATGAAACGAGCGTGGATCTTGCGAAGGAAAATCAGCGATTGACACAATACCGGTGCTGGAAATATGATTGGGTCGTTGAGTTTGATGTCAAAGGATTATTTGACCATATTCGGCATGACCTTCTTTTGAAAGCACTCAGTAAACACTGCAATATCCCGTGGGTCTTATTGTATGTTAAGCGATGGTTAAAAGCACCGCTTGAAAATAGCAATGGTGATAAGACACAACGGATATGCGGAACACCTCAAGGTGGCGTGGTGAGCCCACTGCTGGCGAATTTATTTTTACACTATGCGTTCGACGCTTGGGTAAGACGGGAACTACCTGACGTACCCTTTTGTCGCTATGCCGATGATGGCTTGCTACATTGTAAAAGCAAACGGCAGGCAAAATTTGTCATGAAGAGACTCACAGCAAGACTAAAGCAGTGCAGTCTTGGAATCCATCCCGACAAAAGTAGCATCGTCTACTGCAAAGATAAGAACCGCAAAGGTAACTATCCGGTCATTAGCTTCGACTTTCTCGGATACACTTTTCGTCCGCGAAGGTGCGTCAATAAGAAAGGTGAAGTCCATCCGAATTTTCTACCGGCGGTCAGTAACGCATCGAAGAAGGCTATTAATCGAGAAATTCGACACTGGCATCTCCAGTTGAAGAATGACAAAACCCTGGTTAATCTTTCGGCGATGTTTAATCCTATCTTATCGGGCTGGAACACCTATTTTGGTCGGTTCTATCCTTCAGCGCTTCGAGTAATTTGGCGAAACCTTAATGAATATCTTGTCAGGCGGGTTAGGCGAAAATTCAAAAGATTTGCCAAACACAAAAGTCGAGCAAGAGATTATATCAATCGCATTGCTCGATCGAATCCAAACCTATTTTTTCATTGGAGGCTGGCGGTATTTCCAGGCGGTGACGTGGTAGGAGCTGTATGAGCGGAGATGTTCATGTACAGTTCTCGGAGGGGCTGAGAGTGAAATTCCCTCGGTCTACTCAACCCTATTTGGGGACGCACGAGGGCTGGCTTTATCTAGCGACGATCATCGACTTGTACTCCCGTGCGGTGATCGGTTGGTCCTTATCGACCCGAATCAACGCAGACCTGGTTTGCGACGCATTAACGATGGCGCTATGGCGACGCCATTTTCCCACGCAAATCATCGTCCATAGTGATCGTGGAAGTCAATATTGTTCGAACGACTATCAACAGTTGCTCAAAGATCATGAGCTAATTGGTAGTATGAGTGCGAAAGGATGTTGCTATGAGCGCGCAGCCTGCCCTTGGGGTATAACGCTGTCGCTGAAAGTTTTTTTCATACACTAAAAGTAGAAGCCATTCACGGTGAACAGTTTGCTACCCGCGAACAACTCAAGCGTGTAATATTTGAATACATTGAAGTGGATTACAACCGGCACCGCCGCCATAGCACCATTGGCTATATGCCACCGATGATGTTTGAAGAGAAATATGCATATGTAGCTTGATTGGGTATCCGATTTTGTTGGGGAAGATCAGGCCTGCGTTGACCGCTTTTGTCGAGTAGTACACCTTTTTTTATCATGAACTATGCTCCCTATGATTAATCACATGAGTAGAAATTTATCGCCGAAAAGTTCCGTCACTGTTCAACAGATGCGAAGGACGAATCCGTAGTAAATCAAATTCAGGCCCATATTCAAATACGATGCCTACAAAATCAAAGTAGCTAACACCTGATTTGAATAACCGATACTGAAAAACCGGGGAGCCACTCAAGCCGGGTAGTTCATTTGCCGGTACGTCTGTGTTCTGAACGGTGACAACACACTGATCAAGTAAAAGCTGACACTGAATGATTTCTTCACTTACCTGGACAATCTCAGTGCCTCCTGAGCTAACGATGCCATAGATAAACTCGCCTGGGTTCACATGTTCCCGCCGTGAACCTGGGAAACCTGCAAAGACAACATAATCACCCACATTGACGGGTGGTGGTGGCCAAGCACCTGGCTGTTCGTAAAAGGCACATGGCAAACCCGGACATACAATTTGATCAACAGTAAAGCTAGACAAATCAAGAGTCACAAGATCAAGTGTTTCATCACCATCTATTATCATTTCAAGTGGATCAAGGACAACATTACCGAGTTGGCAGTGGATTCCAGGATTTGTTTGTCGTTGTTCGTCGTAACCATCCGGTCCAAACAAAACATGCCAGTTAGTAATTCCAATCTGTTTTCCTTCTAGCGATATTAACGACATTGTCGCGTTATTCACATTGTTATGAGCTGCAAGAAGATTGGGGGCTTCGCCGAACGAAATAGGCTGAGCATAGGGATGTGCCCACTCAGATAGAGCGTTGGCCATCATGCGTTGTTGCTCAGTAAGTGAGTTGGGGTCTACAGACACAAACTATTGCTCCATTCGTGGTAATTATTTGCTTTTTATTTAAGGGGGTTGACCATAATTGATCACGATCAATAGATGACATCAGTACTCTACCTTACTATCTACACAACGCTTCGCACGGAACCCCATCACCATCGCGATCAAGATCCACAAGTCCGCATCTCAAATAACGTATAGCCTCAGCACAGGACTTCATTTGCTTACAGTATTTTTTCGGCCCGCACCTTTTACCGCTACCCTACCAACTTTCTCATATTTTATATTATGCCACAATCGTTCGATAAACACGTTGTCCATCCAACGCCCTTTGCCGTCCATGCTGATGCGGATGTTATGGTGTTTCAGTACGTCGGTAAACGTTTCGCTGGTGAACTGACAGCCTTGATCACTGTTAAAGATCTCGGGGGTGCCGTGACAGCGAATCGTTGCTTCCAATGCTTCAATACAGGGTGTCGTATCCAGCGTGTTGGATAAACGCCAACTCAACACTTTGCGCGAGTACCAATCCATGATGGCAACCAAATAAAGAAATCCTTTGCGCATTGGAATATACGTTATATCCGTGCACCACACTTGATTAACGCGATCAATCGTCTGATGACGCAACAAGTAAGGATAAACCTTATGGTGTGGATTAGGCCGCGTGTTTTTTGAGCCTGGATATAAAGCCTGAATCCCCATCAATCGCATTAAACGCTGCACACGTCTACGGTTTGCTCGCAAGCCGTATTCGTCCCAAAGATCGTCGCGTAAACGCCGCGAGCCTTTAAAGGGATGACGTAAATGCAACTCGACAAGCCACCGCATCAGCTGTGTGTCCTCATCACTCACGGGCGAGGGTGTTCGAAAAGCCGATGAGCGACTGACGGCCAGAAGCGCGCATTGCCGCGTCAACGCCAACGCATGACCACGGTCCACTTTTGCTTTGCGCTCGGTCATATTTAACGCCCGAGCGCTTTGGATAAAAAATCATTCTCCAATGTCAGCTCACCAGTTTTTGCGTGTAAGTCTTTCACCTGGTGTTCGTTGGCAGATTTTTCGTCCTGAGCACTACCAAACACCGTCGCCGCTTATTCCAGCAATTGCTTTTTCCAATCGGTGATTTGGTTTTGATGATGGTCAAACTGCTCGGCCAATTCCACTAAAATCTTGTCTCCCTTAATGGCCGCCAAGGCTACCTTGGCTTTAAATCCGGGTAAGTGATTGCGTCTTTTGCGTCTCATCGTTGTCTCCTTACGAATTTAGCAGCACTTAGAAACCCTTCTTATCAAACAAATCCCTGATCATTGCAGCAATCAGTCGGCCTGGCATTCCAAGGGTTTCCGGCTCATTGGCTAAACCAATATTTAATTTCGTTCTTATGATCTAGCCAAATATCATACCCCCATAGGAATAATACAATGTACCAAATCACTATTGCTAAAATAGCAAAAAACATTAGATATATTTTTACATCTAGGTTCAGGATATATTTCGCAATTCGTGTTTGATAAATAAGAACAAGAACAGTGTAGCCCACCATAATAATTTCAGATAATTGAGAATCAATAAGAACATTTACAGCGACATCAACTGGCAAATAACATAAATAACACCAACCGACGAGAAATGCGCTACCCATCAAACGCTGCGAGTAAGTCAAATCGGGTTTTCTAATGTCGGAAAAAATACCGAAAAAAATTATGTCAAGATGTATTTCCAACAAAATAAATGCAATTGTATATAGGTACAACTCTATCCATTCAATGAAATATACTTTAAATACCACATCAATCAAATCAAGCTTACTAAATGAGGATATAGCTAAGGCACTAGCAATACCTATAACAGAAGAAATAAGTGCCGAAACGCCAACAAATTCTAATGGTCGAGAAAAATCTATTTGGTCTTCTAAATTAAATTTAGAAGGTTTAAACGTCAGCACTACAAAAGTACGAAAAAATCTTTCATCGATACCTAATTTTAAAAATACAGTTTGTATTGGTTTCGGTACTAAATCGTATATACGAATATTCTTTGACGACACGAAAATAGTCCTTCATTAAACCCGCTGGAGCAGCTCTTGTAGGTGGTAAGTGTCCGGGCAATTGCCCGGACACTTACCAACAAACTGAGTTGGAGATATCTGGTACTTGTTCGTGATAGTAGGGTCACCAAACATCGACCCAACACTTATTTTTGTTTAAACTCACTTTTCCATTTTTCAGGGTGATTGTTTCATTGCCTATGACTTTCCGAGTTCGATGTAAGGTAGTCTTGAAATTCTGATCAGCTTTATCGCCTTCAGCATGAGGCCACAAAATATCCTTTATTTTTCCCTCATCGACATTTCTACCCTGACAATCAATCAGTATCTCCATAAGTTTTCGCGTTTTGCCAGAGAGACTAATTTCTTTTTGTTCAACAACTGCTTTGAATTGGTTTTTAACATAAATTTTCAACTTCCAAGGCCAATTCTCCAAGTGAACCGGCGGTGATTCGGGCGTTAAATTATTATGATTGATTAACTTCGACACATAATCTTCTTCAATTTTGTTCTCTAAGGCTGTTACACAAAGTTCAGTTAATATATCGGGTAGCATGAATATCGAAACCAGAAAATTGTGATCGCGGCCTAAGGCTAACGCTTTTTGCAATGCATATACTCCGTTTTCATGGTTCCCTTGTTTTGTTTCGATTCTTGCCTTAAACAACCAACAACTAAACTCAACTTGCTTGGCTTGAAACGAGTGTGCATAGTCAAAGGCTTGTGCAAGCTTGTATTCTGCTTCTTCATATTGTTGCTGCTCAGCCAGGAAATAGGCCATGGCGATATTCACCCAAGCCAGCGCAAACGAATCACAAGCGTCACTGATTATCTCATGGCTTTTGCGAATATGCTCAAATGCACGTGCATGATCCGCCTGGAGCATAGCGACCCACCCGGCCTGATAATTATTGTAACCCCGGTCTAGACGTTGTGGAATTTTTGTAAGCAAACGTCTGATCGCAATTACAGACAATTCCGCGTCACGCAGCTCACCAAGCATTCCACAGGAATAAATTAGGCCATCGTGTAAAACGATGTCGTATACCGATACACCGTGTGTTTGGCTAAGTTGCAGGCCTTTTTTGGCCATGGGTTTTGCATCGTAATAGCGACCCGCTAACCAAAGACTGAAAGCATGCATAACATAAATGTGGAGTCTGGTGATAATTGATTCGCGTTCGGATTCGGCATTGTCCATTAATTCGGTGAAAATGATGTTTGCTTTAGTATGTTGACCCTTTAAGGTGTAACACAAGCCTAAACTGACATTTAATTGAATCCGGTAAGGCGGATTCTCACCAGGTTGTAAAAGCATCTCCGCTTGTTCCATCCAAGGATCAACCATTTCTCTGAATTTTGTCCCAACTGAGGTTGCGCTTAGCGCCACATAGACAACCCGACTTTCAATTTCACGACTGGGATAGTGCGGATACTGAAGGCGAATGTGTTGCAACGCTTTGAGTCTCGGCACTAGGGTAAGAAACTCATCCCAGGTGTAA
>JAOUJM010000214.1 GCA_029883265.1 Gammaproteobacteria bacterium | reverse complement strand
AAATGCCTGAGGCCAAAGTGGTGAAAAAAACAATAACTGTGATTTGGGTAACACGTTGCATGCTAAGTTCTGCATACATGATAGGGTCCATAAAGGTTCCACCAAAGCTTGTGCCTTCGGGAATCATGCCAGTGATATCCAAGCCCACTGTTGAAAAATACCAATAAATACCGCCGCCAATTATCCATCCGCCGGCGACAGAAAAGAGACTAAGCCAAATTGATTCGAAAAAAACCAGCAGTAATAAATGGCCGCGATTAATGCCGATGGCGCGCAATAAACCAAATTCGCGAGTGCGCTCCAATACGCTCATCAGCACGGTATTAATAATGCCAAAAACAATAACGGCTAAAATAAGAATGAGCATTATATAATTACCAATATCATCGACCAGAATATATTGCACCAGTTCGGGCATCATCTCTTCCCAGCTTAAAACTGCCACATTAAAATTTTTCAATGCGGTCTTGATTTCCTGATGCCAATAGGGAAGTGAGTCATGCTCGTCCAGAAATATGGCCAAGCGCGTAACTGCGTTAGGGTTTGCCTGATCCTCACTGCTAAGATAGCGTTGTCCAAATTGCAGATTGGATAGAATCAAAAAGCTGTCAAGTTCTACCATGGCAGTTTTAAAGATTCCCCGTACTCGTGCCAGTTGTGCCTCACTGTCGCCGCCTTTTTTGCCGACCAACAAAACAATTTTACTACCTAATTTAACTTTTAGTTTGCGCGCCATGCCTTCGCCAATTAATACGCCGCGTTGTTCATTGTTTGTTAGCCAGCGTCCATCGACTAATTGAGTTTTCAATTTTTTCACACGAGGATCTTTTTCCATGTCGATGGACTGTAAGGCAGCGCCAATGGAGTTGTTAGCGGAACTGACTAGCACTTGTAAAGCAATGCGTGGTGCAATTTTCCCTTGTAAATTGAGTTGCTGCAAGCGTTCGATAATTGGGTTTTGGTCGGCTATGAATTTGTAATTGGCAGGCGCTTGTAAATAATCTGTCGTTTGTATTGCTATATGACCTTCACCAAAGTCGATCGCGTTTTTGATCATATTATTATGACCACCATCGCCGAGACTGATTGAAAAAACCGATAGACCGAAACCGAGTGAGATGGATGTGAGCGTTATGATGGTGCGTCGACGATGACGCCAAAGATTGCGCCATGCCAGCATGGTTAACGTTCGTAGTCCCAAGCGTTGTCTATTCATGTAACACTTCCACCGGTTTGAGTCGTGTGGTTTGCCACGATGGAAAAATTGATGCAATCATGGCTATGCTCATCATGAGTATAATGCTGGTGATAATAGATTCTGGTGTAAAATAAGCGCGCCAAATTGGATCAAAAATAATGCCTGCGAAATCAAACCCATCAGGTAGTACACCCGACATATCGATGCCATAGACTTGTAAATACATGGCGCCGGCCCAGCCGCTCAGACTGCCAAAGATTGCCGATAATACCGATAAATAAAATGACTCAATCATAATCATCATTAACAAAGTAAAGCGACTCATGCCAATTGACAACAGAATACCAAATTCAAACGTGCGTTCGTGTACCGCCATCAGCATGGTATTTAACATGCCTAAAGAAGCGAGCCCAACAATGACCATGCCTAAAACATAGGTGGCAGCGGCGCTGGCGTCTAACATGTCGGAAATGGCGGGAATGATTTCGCGCCAGGTGCGAACGTTGATAGCGCCACTTTGTTTGTCAAATGCTATGGTGCTACTCATGACGTTAATTGCATTCTGAATGTCTTCTTTGATCGCTATTAATTGTTTATTGTCTTCGATGCTCACAGCAAGTTCGTGAAAACCATGGGTTAGCCCCATTAAGCTTTGATAGGCTTCAATCGACATCAATACGCCCATGCGATCAAAGTTGGGTTCAATCGGTTTAAACACACCTGCAACTTGAAAAATATCATTACCGATACTGCCGTCGATGGCTTGGGTAATGAGAACAATACTATCGCCCGGTTTGATGCTCATGTTGCGCGCCAATTGAGAGCCAATTAAAACGCGATGTACGTCACCAAGGTTTTCATCCAGAGAGTGGACTTTGCTTAATTCGCCTTCACCTTCGCGTACATGATTTAATAATGTGGTGACTTCGCGCTCGCGTTGAGGATCAATGGCTTTGATTAACGCGCCTGACGAATCATCGCCAGAACTCATTAGGCCGGCAGCATATAAACGCGGTGAAAATTTAAATGTGTTTTGTGGTAATTGATCGAGTGTTTCCCAAGGTAAGACGGCATAAATATCCTGATCGTCGATATACGCTTGGTGATGAACCTGAATATCGGAAATGGAAATCTGCGTGGCAAAGTCACTCATTTGTTTCACCATGCCATCGACCAATGCAGCATAAACAATCATTAAACACAAGCCGCCCCCTAGGGCAAGCATACTGAGTAAACTACGAACCGGATTACGCCATAAATTACGCCAGGCAATAAAAATTATCATAAATATTTGACTGCGAGTTGGCATGGGTAAGGTCTAGTCCTTAGCGTTGTTTTTTTAAGCTTTGTAATGAAAATAAATTGTCTTTCAGCGCGATGTCGAACTCAATAGTTTGATATTCGATAATCGTTGATTCTTGTGGTTTTTCTTCTGGCACCAAACGCATACGCATGGGAATATGACGTTTGCCTTGTTTGCGAATATCTTCAAAAAACATGGTGCGAATTTTTGTGCTATCTTCGTCATAATAAATTGCTTGTAGCGGAGTCAAACGCGCTTGATCAATAATCATCACTACTTTGCCCCAGACCACGGCAGCGGTTGGTTTTGGAATAGATGTGACTTCATAAATACGTTGACCATCACGTTGACCACTAAATGTTATTTGCGTCTCGAAATCATCTTCATAGGTATTTTCCTGAACCAAATCATCATTCGTAAAATGACTGCCCATCCATGAGCCTGACATCATAGAGGCAGGTACTTTGGTGACACGATTGATTTTTGGCAAGTAGTTCCACATTTTTTTATCAACTTTAAGCGTGGCAATACCTTTGTCTTTTTTTGGCGCTTTGATAATGATTAAGGATTTGTCTTTGCCTTTTGACCAGGATTCCAGTGTCATACTACGTTCGTAGCGATGCGTCTTGACGGTCATGGACATGAGTGCACGGGAGGAGTCGGCACGCCATAAACGATCAATATGGCGCATGAGCGAACTCACATCGGTTTCAGCAGCAAAACCTGGCGAAGTAAAACAAAAAACGAAAATGCTGGTCAAGTACAGCGCGCGGCTAAATAATTGCGAGAGCATGAGCATTAATCCCTATGCTGATTTATTTGTAGTATAAGGCAATTTGTAAAGCTATCCAAAAATAAGTTTTACGCCAACGGATAATGTAATGATTTCATAGATGCGTTTAATCCAAAAATTGCCTTTTACAATAGCAAGGTGTGCGCCAATATATCCGCCGATTAGCGAGCCGAGCATTAGTGCAGGCAGCCAAGACCAAGCTATTTCGCTGATCATGCCTAAACTTAGAGCGCCACTACCATTCCAAAACAAACCCACCAGTATTAAAGTGTGAGCAACCGCTTGTTTGTAATCTAATCCAAACCAACGCACTAACCATAAAGTTACGAATAAACCCGTGCCAGAGGTTAGCGAGCCATTCAATATTCCAATTAAAAATAATACAAATCCACCGATGATAAAACCGCGTCGATCACGATGAATCACTGAGCTGCTTTGTCCGAGTTGGGGTTTAAAAAAAGAATAAAGCCCAAGTGAAATTGTCAGACAACCAAGCGCAATTTCAGCATGGCGGTCTTGCACATGAACAATAATATGCGTGCCAATAATAACGCCGGGTAAGCCAAACAATAAAATAAAAACAACAAAGCGGGTTTGCAATGTTTTTTCCCGGAGATTGCGTCCTGTCGCGCCCAAGCCGAGAAATACACTAGCGATTTTATGTGTGGCAAGCGCAACTGAAAAAGGTAAACCTAAAAAAATAATCGCGGGCAATTGAATCAAGCCAGCGCCGCCACCAGCAAATGCCGAAAAAATATTGGCGACCAAGGAGATTAGGAATAATAAAAATTGCTGTGAAATGTCGATGATCTATTGCCTCTATGTTATTGCTTTGTATACAACAGTATAATCCGTAGGCAGATTTAACGAGAATAGATTTATTAAATGGTCATGGCTTTTCAATTAGTCAAAGCGATAAACGGCGACGCCGTTTTGATTTTCAATGACGGTGTTTTGCTGGGCTGATAGATATTGAATTTCGGATATCACGCCATCAGCAACATCGCCACTTAACGGTTGAGGCTGAAATATGACGTCAATATTAGAAACATAAATAGGATGTAATTCCAAACGTGCAAGCTGTTTTTCTTTAAAATAAAGGTGTGCGACAGCGCTAAACAACGCGCGTCGACTAAACGATCCAAACGTGTAATTACCTAAGCTATAAAGAATAATGCCATCTTTATAACGTTCCACGCCTTGTAAAATATGTGGATGGTGGCCGATTACCGCCGCAGCACCTGCATCAATAGCGAGTTTTCCAAGCTTGCTCTGGTATGGTCGCAGTTTAGTGGTGGATTCGCGCCCCCAATGAAACGATACACACACTATGTCAGCGATTATTTTTGCTTTACGAATATCGGTTTCAATATGTTCATAACGGGCAAACGCAGTCCCTGGCGCATCTTCATCAGCCCAAAACTCTTCGGGAAAGGTGAGCGAATAGGCGAGAAAAGCCACGCGTACGCCTTGCGATGTCGTCACGACATCAGGCCAACGAGCTTGGTACATGTTGTCACCCGCGCCAACATATTTTATACCCACTTGGTCCAAGGCCAGTTGTGTGTCCTCCATTCCCGTGGGTCCATAATCCAAGGTGTGGTTATTGGCCAATGAAACAATATTAAAACCCGCATTTTTTAAGGCTTGCTGTGTGTGCTTGGGCGACTGTCGAAAACGATATTTTTTTTCGATGTACATTTCATCATGATCGGTGATGGGTGCTTCAAGATTTCCAAAGACTACATCTGCTTCTAATAAATGTTTGGTTGCGGCAAAAGCATAGTCGTAACCAAATTTTTTCAGCTCCGGCTCGGCTGTACCCGCGAGCATAATGTCGCCGACCGCTGCGATGCGAAACTCACTGGCTTGGCTATTGCTCACAGAGAAAAAACTCAGGCACATTAGCATTATTGCCCAAGATTTGAACACGACCGTTTGTTTTGTTAGCGGAGATTGACTAAGCGACATAAAAGCACAAAATTTGAACATGATTTAACATTAATAACCTATCGACAAAGTAAAATCAAAGTTTAATGATTCTAAATCCAGGAATATTTATGACAAGGTATTGTTCTGGTATTTACGTGATAATTTTTGTAGGCTTGCAAGCTTTGTTTGTCCAATAATCTTAAGGCAAAATACAAATGTGCCGAAGCAGTTCAAATCTAAAGAGTGACACAATAGTCTAATTAAGGTGTTATATACACATGAACATAAACAACCCAAAACAAATTAGTCGACTAAGCATTTTCTTCCTCTTATTAAGTACAAGTTCTGTGATTTTTGCTGATGAATGGACTTGCACGGAAATCGCTTCAAAAAAAGAAGGCAATAATTTTCTAGTTTGTGGTGTCGCAACCGCCGAAACTGAAGGCGAGGCGCGTGAGCAAGCCTTGCTTCGGGCCAAGCGAGAATTTGAATTAATTTGTGAGTCTTCATCCGATTGCAAAGACCATGAAATCAATATTGAACCCTTGCGTAATAGTTGCGAGACCCTAGAAAGTGGCAAGACTAAATGTTTACGCGCTTTGCGCTATACCGTTCTTGATGAAACAAACACAGCAGCTATGCCCGCAGTGGCGCCAGTAGCCGTTACTGCTTTGCCTCCACCGGTCACGCCTGTGCCTCCAGTAATGCCCACACCCCCAGCGCCCGTTGAAAAAGAAAAAAATTCCGGCGTACGTGCTTTCACCGCAGGTTTGTCTAGCTATACATTGCATTTAAAAGCCGAGCAGGACCAGGATGTGATTCGTCATCGTTATGCGGGACGCAATTTGTTTTTCAATATCGCTTTTTTCCGCCGTTTAGGTCTGAATTTGAATTTTTATAGTCTGAACAAACGTGATGGCGCCGGAAAATCAATCAAAGGCCAGGACGTCATGCTGCAATTCGGGCGTAATTTGAACCGTAATGGCCTGAAATCATATTGGGGTTTAGGGTTATTTAAAGAAACTTTGAATATTGCGGGTAAGCAAGAAGAACCGGAGGGTTGGCAGTTCACTTTTGGTTTAGGGGCAAATATTCAGGCTTTCAGTGTTGAATACAATTTCTATTTTCGCCGGGCCTCAAAATACACCGATATTTTTTATCAAACTAAGCCGGATTTATTTTCCGACTTAGCTTATGTTCATAGTTTTCGTTTTGGTGGTCGGTTTTAACTGACCGCTAAAGCAAGGTCTTCGCTTTCACTGGCAATACAAGCCATCATGATAGGCCATTGCTGATCCCAGAATTCCATAGGATTGCGATTAAAACTGCTACGCACATATTGGCTCATACGACCCTCTGCAACTGAAATAATCAAATTGGCAATGGCAGAAATTTGGCTATTCGCAGGTAACTCTCCGTGCATAACGCCTTCGCGCAAAAACTGTTTGATTTGTGTTTCTATGCGTTCGTTAAATTGGTTAACACGAACGCGTAAACGTTGATTCTCCCCAACCAAAGCGTCACCAATCAAAATACGGGTGATTCCTGGGTTGCGCGAAGAAAATCCCAGAATCAATTTCAAGGTTTTTTCGCAACGCGATAAGGCACCGGTTTCTTCATTCTGTATGCGGGTTATTAATCCAAAAATAGTTTCTTCGGAAAATTCGATCAAGGCCTCGAACATTTTGGCTTTACTTGGAAAGTGGCGATATAAGGCCGCTTCAGAAATGCCAACCGCACGAGCAAGGCCTGCGGTGGTAATCGGTGCGCCTGGACTGGTTTCTAGTTCTCCCGCTAATGCTTCAAGAATTTGTTGTCGACGGGGTTTTTTCTCCGCGTTTGCATTTACCATGATTCACTCCTATAAACGTTGAAGATTCGCCATACGTCCAGCTGGCTTATTGGATACCTTGAATTAAGGTGCCCACTCCTTCATCGGTAAAAATTTCTAATAACACTGCATGTTCCACCCGACCATCAATAATATGCGCGCTATGGGTGCCATGTTTGACCGCATTTAATGCGCTGCTTATTTTGGGTAACATGCCGCCATAAATCGTTCCATCGGCTATTAGCTCATCGACTTGTTTTGCACTTAAGCCGGTCAAGAGCTTTTCCTGTTTGTCCAAAAGACCTGGTATATTGGTCAACAATATAAGTTTTTCTGCTTTTAGCGTCGCCGCTAAACTCCCAGCAACCAAGTCAGCATTTATATTATAGGACAAACCTTGGGCGTCTACCCCTATTGGTGCTATCACAGGGATAAAGTCACCGCTAACTAACATATTTACCAGATTGCTATCGATGTGCTCAACTTCACCCACATGGCCAATATCGATTATTTCCGGTGCATCTAACTCTGGGGATTTGCGGTTAATTTTTAACTTCTTGGCGCGGATTAAGCCACCATCTTTGCCAGTTAATCCGACAGCGCGACCACCGTGACTATTAATTAAATTGACGATTTCCTTATTCACCAAGCCACCGAGCACCATTTCCACCACATCCATGGTTTCGGCGTCAGTAACCCGCATGCCATCTACAAATTCGCTTTCTTTTCCTATTTTTTTCAATAGGTTACCGATTTGTGGGCCGCCGCCATGGACAAT
>JAOUJM010000482.1 GCA_029883265.1 Gammaproteobacteria bacterium | reverse complement strand
AAGTATTTGTGCGTTGCCGCATGGGTAGTTTGGTTTCCATGCAAGCACGAGATGCTTGGACGCCATGGAACAAAATGCGTTATGCCGAACAAGGCTTGGATTTAATTGATCAGGCCTTGGAACTCTTAACTAATGCGGATCAACAGAAGATTTTCGATGATATTACTATTACACAACATACTCAATTAACCGCCGCCATCACTTTTACCTCACTGCCAAAATTTTTTAAGCGTTGGTCTCAAGCGGAATATTTATTTAAATCGATTGTATCAAACAAACAATTTGAAAAATCGCCACTTGCATTTCAGCAACTGGTTTGGACACAACGAGCAAACTTGGCGTTGCAACGTGGTCAGAACGAACAGTCAAAACAATGGCAATACAACGCTGAGCGGATTGCTCGCAAATAACTCAATCGCATCGGGAGATATCGCATGAGGTCAGCAATTCTCAGACTTGAATATGTAACAAAAACCTATCACCTAGGTGGCAGCACGGTTCAAGCTTTAAACAACATTAATTTCACACTATACCCGGAAGAAATGGTTGCTCTTCAAGGGCCGTCGGGTAGTGGAAAAAGTACGCTTCTGAATATCAGCGGTCTTATTGATCACGCGGACAAAGGGCAAACCAATTTGCAGGGCATCGACATTACTCATTTATCAAAAAAGGAATACACAACAATTCGTCGAAAAAATATTGGATTTATTTTTCAGACTTTCAATTTAATACCGGTCATGAGCGCCTTTGAAAACATCGAATACCCATTACTCTTAACCAACACACCACGTAAAACTCGCATGGCATTGGTTAATCAACTATTAGAACAAGTCGGTTTAACGGAATTCAAACATCATCGACCTGACCGTCTTTCTGGTGGCCAGCGGCAGCGTGTTGCAATTGCACGGGCCTTGGTAAAAAAACCAAAATTAGTCATCGCAGACGAACCCACAGCCAGTTTGGATAGCCACACTGCGTCACAAATTGTTGAGCTGTTAAAAACACTGTGCCTTGAGTTTGGATCAAGTATTTTAGTTGCTACACATGACACACGCATGTCTGACCATTGCCACCGTATGGTGAATTTAGAGGACGGAAAAATAAAATGAAACTTATATATAAATGGCTAATCTTTGCATGGAAGAATATTTGGCGCAATCGTCGTCGAAGTCTTACCACGTTAGGTATTTCTGCAATCGGCATCACCGGTATACTATTTTTTGGCGGCTTTGCCCTCTATACCTATCAATCATTAGAAGAATTCTCGGCGCGCCAACAAGGTCATGTACTGCTGGCTCAGCACGATTATTTTGACAAAGAAGAAACGACGCCACTTGCACTTGGTTTAAGTGATTGGCAAGACAAGCAATCACTACTGAAAAATATTCAAGGCGTGCGGCGCGTCTTACCTCGCACCTCATTTTCGGGTTTGATTTCCAATGGTGACAAATCAACAATTTTTATTGGCGATGGCGTCGATGCAAAACATGAATTCACTGTCACGGGACCCTTCATGGAGGTCACCCATGGTGATATTTTATCCCCAAATGACGGCGACATGCCACAAGTAATGCTTGCCACCGGTTTGGCCAAAAATTTAAATGCCACTATAGGTTCTAGTCTAACCTTGTTATCCACCACGACTGACGGTGCACTTAATGGTGTTGACGTTACGGTTGTGGGTATTTTTAGCACTGGCGTTCCCGAAATGGACAAACGCAAACTTTTTGTATCGCTTGCAACAACACAATCGCTATTGAATAGTACAAAAGTTTCACTGTTAGCGGTTTATCTAAAAAACACACAAGACACTCACATTGTTGAAACAAAAATAAAACAACTGTTTGCTGAATTAAGTACTCGCAATTGGTTTGATCTTGCTTTTTTTTATCATAAGGTGAGAGATCTTTATGATCGTATTTTTTCGGTGGTCGGTTTGGTCATACTCATCGTCGTCTTGT